>JBAXJZ010000271.1:0-6018 GCA_037137595.1 Burkholderiales bacterium
GTTTCGCGATCCCGAGCGTCGTGCTGATGGCGTGGAAGACCCTGACCATCCTGCGCCACGAGCAGGTGACCCGCGCCAACCGCTGGGCCAAGGCGCTGTCGTTCGGGCGGCTGCTCGGCTACGACGGCAGCAAGGGCTACGTGCACATGGACCGCACCTACGACCGGCTGCGGCCGATCCTGCCCGAGATCATTTTTTCGACACTGCTGATCGTGTGGGCGGTGGTGATGGTCGTCACCGAGGGCGCAATCAAGCTGCATGACGGCGGTCCGGGCGGGCTGCGGGCGGTCGACGGTGGCCGCTGGGTGATCGGCACGCTGTTCTGGAATACCGAGGCCAACTGGTTCGCCGCGATCGCCGTGCTGATCGCGCACGGACTGGTCGCCGCGGTCGTCCACCAGCACGAACTGCAGCCGACGCCGCTGGAACTGCTGGGCTGGAGCGCGGTGGCCGGCCTGATCCTGTCCAGCACGACGCTGCGCGCCGTCGGCCTGTGGCTCGGTCGACGCATCCAGCGCATCACCGACGTGCTGGAGCGCACGCAGGTCGGCGACTACACGGAGCGCATCGAGGTCGGGCTGCACGACGACGTCGGCATGCTCGCGCGGCGCGCGAACCGCATGGTGCAGACGGCGGCGGTCCGCGAGAAGCGGATCCTCGAATCGGCGCTGTCCGACCCGCTGACCGGCCTGCCGAACCGCACGCTGCTCACCGAACGCATCCGTCATTCGCTGGCGATCTCGCGGCGCAGCCGAGCGCCCTTCTGCGTCGCGGTCCTCGACCTCGACCGCTTCAAGTTCATCAACGACACGCTGGGCCACGGCGCCGGCGACACCGTGCTGCGCGAGGTCGCGCGACGGCTGCGCAACGCGGTCCGCGAGACCGACACCGTCGCCCGCCTGGGCGGGGACGAGTTCGTGCTGCTGCTCGACGGCGGCGAGGACGCCGGCCGCGAGGTCTCGACCCGGATCATCGAATCGATGCGCGCGCCGCTGGCGCACCGCGACCAGCTGATCGACATCGGCGTGTCGATCGGCATCGCGGTCCACCCGATGCACGGCGGCGACGACGTCACGCTGCTGCGCCACGCCGACACCGCGATGTACCGGGCCAAGCGTCGGCGCGCGGGCGTGGAGTTCTTCGACGGCGAGTCGCACGAGGTCCGCCGCAGCTACCTGTCGATGCTGGGGGAGCTGCGCACCGCGCTCGAGGGCGGGCAGCTGGTGCTCGACTACCAGCCCAAGCTCGACCTCACCAGCGGGCTGATCGTCGGCCTCGAGGGCCTGGTGCGCTGGAACCACCCGACGCGCGGCCGTGTGCCGCCGGGCGAGTTCATCCCGTTCGCCGAGCAGACCGGCTTCATGCGCGAGATCACGCCGTGGGTCGTGGCCGAGGGCGCGCGGTTCGCGGCGATGCTCGCCGAGCGCGGCCTCGCCATGAACGTCTCGGTCAACGTCTCCGCGCAGGACATCGAGAATCCGACCTTCTCGAGCCGCGTCGGCGGCATCCTGCGCGACAGCCGGCTCGAGAAGGGACGCCTGACGCTGGAGATCACCGAGAGCGGCCTGCTCTCGGAGACCGACAACGCGCTGTCGAACCTGCAGGCGATCGCCGCCCAGGGCGTGCGCCTCGCGGTCGACGACTTCGGCACCGGCTACGCGACGCTGAAGCAGCTGCAGAAGCTGCCTGTCCACGAACTGAAGATCGACCGCTCGTTCGTCAGCGGGATGAACACGAACCGCGGCAACCAGACCATCGTCCGCTCGACGATCGACCTGGGCAAGCAGCTCGGCCTGCGCACGATCGCCGAGGGCGTGGAGACCGTGGCCGAGCTGCGCGCGCTCGCGTCGATGGGCTGCGACGAGATCCAGGGCTACTACCTCGCCAAGCCGATGCAGTCCGGCGAGGTGGTGGCCTGGGTCGAGATGCGCCACGCGCTCTACGCGAACTCGCGCGAGGGCTACTTCCGCTCGCTGCTCGAGCAGCGCTGAAGGCGGCCGGCGGGCGGTACACTCGTCCGCCATGCCGATCGACCGTCCCCGTCCCGAGGAGCCTCCCGCGCTGCGGGCCGCGCGCGAGGCGCGCCGCATCGCCGGCGACGAGGCCGCGGGCGGCGACGAGGCCCGCCGCGACGCGTTCTGCACCCTGCTCTACGGCCTCGCGCTCGGCTTCGCGGCCCGCGAGGACGACCCGGCGCCGCTCCCCGAGCGCGTCGACGCGCTCGCGACCCGGCTCGTCCGCGAGGTCGCCGGCCTGCCCTTCCGCGAGGCCTGCCGCGCGGTCGAGGCGGTGGCCGAGGCGCTGGCCTCGGGCGAACCGGATGCCGCGCTCGCCGGCCTCGTTCACACCGGCGTGGCAGCCGCCTCCGACTGGCAGGACGGCGACCGTGCCGCGTTCCCGCAGCGGATCCTGCAGGCCACCGCCGGCGAGTCGTTCGCGTCGGACCGCGCGCTGCGCGCGCGACGCTGACGCGACCCCGCCGAACCGCCTCAGCCGCGCGGTGCGGCCAGCGCCGTGCCCTGCAGCATCCTCTCGACGTAGCGGGCGATCAGGTCGATCTCGAGGTTCACCGGCGCGCCCACCCGAAGGTGCTTCAGCGTCGTCGCCTGGATCGTGTGCGGGATCAGGTTGATGCTGGCGTCGCAGCGCCCGTCCGGCCGGTCGGTCACCCGGTTCACCGTGAGGCTGGTGCCGTTGACGGTGATCGAGCCCTTGTAGGCCAGGTACTTCGACAGGTCCGCGGGCACGCGGACATCGAGCCGCCAGGATTCGCCCACCGGCTCGAAGACCGCGACCTCGCCGAGGCCGTCGACGTGCCCGCTCACCAGGTGGCCGCCGAGGCGGTCCGACAGCCGCAGTGCCTTCTCGAGGTTGACCTCGCCGGGCGCGTCGAGCCCCGCGGTCTTCGACAGGCTCTCCCTCGAGACCTCGACGACGAAGCGCGTGCCCTCGATCGCGATCGCGGTCATGCACGCGCCCTGGATCGAGATCGAATCGCCGACGGCGACGTCGTCGAGCCCGAGGCCGCCGGCCTCGACGGTGAGGCGGACGCCCGCGCCCTCGCCCGCGAGGGCCTCGACGCGCTCGATGCGGCCGACGGCCGCGACGATGCCGGTGAACATGGTGGATCCCGTGGAAGGCAGGTGAGGAACGGAGGCCGAGCTCAGAAGCGCGCCATCACGCGCAGGTCGTCGCCGAGGCGTTCGACGTCGGTGAAGCGCAGCGCATGGCGGCGGTCGAGGTCCGGCGGCGGATCGAGGTCGAGCATCGGCAGGCCGCGGCCGAGCAGCGACGGGGCCAGGTAGGCGAGCAGTTCGTCGACGACGCCGGCGCGCACCAGCGACCCGGCGAGCTTGTGGCCGGCCTCGACGTGGACCTCGTTCAGGCCGCGCGCGCCCAGCTCGGCCATCAGCGCGGCCAGGTCGACCTTGCCGTGGGCGCCAGGCAGGCGGATCACCTCGCAGCCGCGGTCGCGCAGCTCGCCGGCCTTCGCGGCGTTGTCGACGGCACAGGCGACCCACGCGGGCGCGCCCTTCAGCACCTTCGCCTCGAGGTCGATCTCCAGCCGCGAATCCACCACCACCTTGACCGGCTGGCGCGGCGTCTCGACGAGCCGGACCGACAGCTGAGGGTCGTCGTCGCGGACGGTGCCGATGCCGGTCAGCACCGCGCAGGCCCGGGCCCGCCAGGCGTGACCGTCGCGGCGGGCGGCCTCCCCGGTGATCCACTGGCTGGTGCCGTCGGGCAGGGCGGTCAGGCCGTCGAGGGAGGCGGCCAGCTTCAGCCGCACCCAGGGCCGGCCGCGCGACATCCGCGAGACGAAGCCGATGTTCAGCTCGCTCGCCTCGTGCTGCAGCAACCCGCAGCGGACGTCGACCCCGGCGTCTCGCAGGCGCGCGAGTCCGCGGCCGTTGACCGTCGGGTTGGGGTCCTCCATCGCGGCGATCACCCGCGCCACCCGGGCCTCGACCAGCGCGTCGACGCAGGGCGGCGTGCGGCCGAAGTGGCTGCAGGGCTCCAGCGTCACGTAGACCGTCGCGCCCCGGGCCCGGCCGCCGGCCTCGCCCAGGGCGACGATCTCGGCGTGCGGCTCGCCGGCGCGCCGGTGCCAGCCCTCGCCGACCACCTGCCCGTCCTTGACGATCACGCAGCCGACCCGCGGATTGGGGGTCGTGGTGTGCAGCCCGAGCCGCGCCAGCTCGAGCGCGCGGCTCATGAACCCGTGGTCGGCGGAGGTGAACATCGCCTGATTCTAGCCCGGCGCGGAGCGCGTCCCGGCCCCGGACCCGGCCGCGCGGGGCGGATTGGCCCCATCCGGCCCCGCCTTTCGCTTGGATCCGCACGAGGTTGCGGCTAGGCTTCGCGACGCACAGAGCGGAGGAGACCATGCCCGAACCCAAGTCGATCCTTGATCACGTCTACGACCACGAACGCGACCACGCCGACCGGGTCTTCCTGACCCAGCCCCACGACGGCGGGCAGACCACCGACTACACGTGGAAGCAGGTCGTCGACGAGGCGCGCCGCATGGCCGCCCACCTGCGCTCGCGCGGCATCGGCGACGGCGCCCACGTCGCGATCCTGTCGAAGAACTGCGCGCACTTCTTCATCGCCGAGCTGGCGATCTGGATGGCCGGCGGCACCACGGTGGCGATCTTCCCGACCGAGGGGCCGGACACCATCCGATACGTGCTCGAGCACAGCGACTCGAAGCTGCTGTTCGTCGGCAAGCTCGACACCTGGCCGCAGCAGGAGCCGGGCGTGCCCGAGGGGATGCCGCGGATCGCGCTGCCGCTCGCGCCGCCGACGCGCCACGACGCGTGGGCCGACATCGTCGAAGCGACCGCGCCGCTCGAGGGTCGCACGCAGCGCAAGCCCGACGACCTGGCGATGATCATCTACACCTCGGGCTCGACCGGCACGCCCAAGGGCGTGATGCACTCGTTCGGCCGGATCAGCTTCTGCGCCGAGAAGATCTGCGAGACGGAGCGCTATTCGCCCGCGGACCGCCTGATCTCGTACCTGCCGCTCGCGCACGTGTTCGAGCGCTCGTTCGTCGAGGCCGCCTCCTTCGTCGCCTCGCCGCACGTGTTCTTCAGCGAATCGCTCGACACCTTCGTGACCGACGTCCGCCGCGCGCGGCCCACGCTGTTCATCTCGGTGCCGCGCCTGTGGGTCAAGTTCCAGCAGGGCGTGCTGCACAAGATGCCGCAGAAGAAGCTCGACACGCTGCTGAAGATCCCCGTCCTGTCGGGCATCGTCCGGCGCAAGATCCTCGACGGGCTCGGCCTCGACCAGGTCCGGCTCGCGGGCAGCGGCTCGGCGCCGATCCCGCCCGAGGTCATCTCCTGGTACCGCCGCCTCGGGCTGAACCTGATGGAGGGCTACGCGATGACCGAGGACTTCGCGTTCTCGCACAGCTCCAAGCCCGAGGCGAGCGCGCCGGGCTGGGTCGGCGTGCCCTACCCCGGGGTCGAGGTGAAGATCAGCGACGAAGGCGAGGTGCTGATCAAGTCCCCCGGCCAGATGGTGGGCTACTACAAGCAGCCCGAGCTGACGGCCGAATCGCTGACCCCCGACGGCTTCTTCCGCACCGGCGACCTCGGCGAGCGCAACGCCAAGGGCATGCTCCGGCTCACCGGCCGCGCGAAGGAACTGTTCAAGACGGCCAAGGGCAAGTACGTCGCGCCCGCGCCGATCGAGAACCTGCTCGGCGAGAGCACGATGATCGAGACGGTGATGGTCTCGGGCGTCGGCCAGCCCGCGGCCTACGCGCTGGTCGTGCTGTCGGAGGAGCTGCGACCGCGCGCCAAGGATCCGGCGGTCCGCGCCGAGGTCGAGGCCGAGCTCTCGGCCCTGCTCGCGCGCGTCAACGCACGCGTCGCCGACTACGAGCAGCTGAAGATGATCGTGATCGCGAAGGAGCCGTTCTCGGTCGAGAACGGGCTGCTGACGCCCACGATGAAGATCCGGCGCGCCCGGATCGAGAAGGCCGTGGCGACGGACCTCGACCGCTGG
>JBAXJZ010000272.1:0-6005 GCA_037137595.1 Burkholderiales bacterium
GCCCCCACAGGTGGACGTGCCCCCGCCGGTGGACATGCCCACGGGGGCGGACATCCCCGCCGAGGCGGACTTCGACGCGGCGGCGGGACCGTCGTCGGCGGACGATCACGTTCGCGCGCCGGCGTCCATCCTGCGATCGCCGGCTGACGTGCCCGCGGCGGTGCCGACCGTCTCGGGCGCAGCCCGCCTCGAGGAGGCGGCGCAGGCGAGCCCTCAGAACGTTACCGACACCCCCGTGCCGGCGGACGGCGCGATCGCGCTCGCCCGATCCGGCGAGCCGTCCGCCCGCCGCGATCCGGCGATCGCGCGGCTCGACTGGACGGGACTGGGCGAGGCGGTGGCCGGCTGCCGAGCATGCGGGCTGTGCGAAGGCCGACGCAACACGGTGTTCGGCGTCGGCCCGAGGCCCGCGTCGTGGATGCTGGTCGGCGAGGCGCCGTGCGAGCAGGAAGACCTGCAGGGCGAGCCCTTCGTCGGACCGGCGGGTCGGCTGCTCGACCAGATGCTGGAGGCGATCGCCGTCGACCGGCCGTCGCAGGCCTTCATCGCCAACGTGCTGAAGTGCCGACCGCCTCGCAACCGCGATCCGATGCCGGAGGAGGTGGCGCGCTGCGAGCCCTACCTGCTGCGCCAGGTCGAGCTGCTGCGCCCGAGGCTGATCGTCGTGCTGGGCCGCTTCGCCGCGCAGTCGTTGCTGCGCACCGACGCGAGCATCGCGAGCCTGCGCGGGCGGGTCCATCGCTACCGGGCCGGCGACCGCGAGGTGCCGATGATCGTCACCTACCACCCGGCCTACCTGCTGCGGAACCTGCCGGACAAGTCGAAGTCCTGGGCGGACCTGCGGCTGGCGCGACGGACCTGGGACGCCTCGGGCGGCGAGGGCGGCTGAGCGACGGCGCGCGCCGCGCCCGGTCGGCTCAGTGCCGCGCCTGGCCGATCAGCGAGACGGAGTCGAAGCGCTTCTGGTTCGCGGCGTGCAGGCGCATCACGCCGACCATGGTCACCGCGACGAAGCCGCCGAACAGCACGATCACCACGTTGATGTGGACGTCGGCCCGGATCAGCAGCGCGTAGAGCGCGAGCATCACCAGGATCATCAGGTTCTCGTTGAAGTTCTGCACGGCGATCGAGTGGCCGGCGCTCATCAGCACGTGCCCGCGATGCTGCAGCAGCGCGTTCATCGGCACGACGAAGAAGCCGGCGAGGCCGCCGACCAGCACCAGCATCGGGTAGGCGAAGGCGACGTCGTGCACGAGCGTCATCATCGGCACCAGCACGCCCATCGCGACGCCCACCGGCAGGACCCGCAGCGAGCCTCGCAGCGGCACGAAGCGGGCGGCGACGACCGCGCCCACGGCGATGCCGATCGCCACCACGCCCTGCAGGGCGGCGGCCTTCGACAGCGGCAGGCCGAGCTGCACGTCGGCCCACTTCAGGACGATGAACTGCAGCGTCGCGCCCGCACCCCAGAACAGCGTGGTGACCGCGAGCGAGATCTGGCCGAGCTTGTCGCGCCACAGCACCGTGAGGCAGTGACCGAACTCCACGATCAGCTTCAGCGGGTTGCGCTCCTGGTGCGCGTAGCGCGCGCCGGTGTCGGGGATGCGCAGGTTGAAGAGGGCGGCGAGGCCGTAGACGCCGGCGATGACCAGGATCGCCGACTCGGCCGGCGTGTCGATGCCGGTCTGCACCATCGGCATGTCGAACGACAGCAGGCCCGCCGAGACCGTGGGGCTGATCAGCGCGCCGCCGAGCACCGTGCCCAGGATGATCGAGCCGACCGTCGTGCCCTCGATCCAGCCGTTGGCCGCCACCAGCTTCTCGGGGGGCAGCAGCTCGGTGAGTATGCCGTACTTGGCCGGCGAGTAGGCGGCCGCGCCGAACCCCACCACGGCATAGGCCAGGAGGGGGTGGACGGTGAGGAACATGAGTCCGCAGCCCACGACCTTGATGGTGTTCGTGTAGAACATCACCCGGCCCTTCGGCATCGAGTCCGCGAAGGCGCCGACGAACGGCGCGAGCACGACGTACGAGATCGTGAAGAACAGCTTGAGCAGCGGCTTCATCCACTCGGGCGCGTGCATCTCGACCAGCAGCGCGATGGCGGCGATCAGCAGTGCGTTGTCCGCGAGCGACGAACAGAACTGCGCCGCCATGATCGTGTAGAAGCCGCGTTTCATCGAACCTCAGCAGTCTCCGCGCCGCGTTATACCATGCATGGTTGACTCAGAGCCGCCAGATGCCCCGTCCCGTCTCAGCCACCGTCTCCGTTTCAGCGCTCGCACACAACCTCGCCGCCGTACGGCGCCGCGCACCCGATGCGCGGGTGTGGGCCGTCGTGAAGGCCCATGCCTACGGGCACGGCCTGCCCGCCGCGATTCGCGGCTTCGCCGGCGCCGACGGCATGGCGCTGCTCGAATTCGACAACGCGCGGCGGCTGCGCGCGTTGGGCTGGCGCGGCCCGATCCTGATGCTCGAGGGCGCGTTCGGTCCGGCCGACGTCGCGATGGCCGGCGAGCTCGGCCTGTCGCTCGTGGTCCACAACGCCGCGCAGGTCGAATGGCTGCGTTCGCACGAAGGCAACGTGGTCGACGTGTGGCTCAAGCTCAATACCGGGATGAACCGCCTGGGCATTCCGCCCGAGGAGGCGGCGGCGACGCAGAAGTCGCTGTCGATGCTGCCGTCGGTGGGCAAGGTCTCGCTGATGACCCATTTCGCCGACGCGGACCGTCCGGGCGGCGCGGCCGCGCAGCTCGCGCGCTTCGACCGCGCCACCGAGGACCTGCCGGGGTCTCGCTCGCTCGCGAACTCGGCCGCGATCGTCGACCTGCCGGACACGCACCGCCACTGGGTGCGGCCGGGGATCATGCTGTACGGCGCGAGTCCGTTCGCCGACCGCAGCGCGGCCTCGCTCGGACTGCGGGCCGCGATGACCCTGCGGGCCGAGCTGATCGGCGTGCAGACGCTGAAGGCGGGCGACACCGTCGGCTACGGATCCACCTTCACCGCGCCCGGTCCGATGCGGATCGGCATCGCGTCCTGCGGCTATGCCGACGGCTATCCGCGGCACGCGCCCACCGGCACGCCGGTCGATGTCGCCGGCGTGCGCACCCGGACCGTGGGCCGCGTGTCGATGGACATGCTCGCCGTCGACCTCGAGCCCGTGCCCGAGGCCGAGGTCGGCGCGCCGGTGGAGCTCTGGGGCGAGCGCGTCCCGGTCGACGAGGTCGCGACCGCGGCGGGCACGGTCGGCTACGAGCTGCTGTGCGCGGTCGCGCCGCGCGTGCCGATGCAGCTCGTCGACTGACGCGTGGCGAAGGTCCGCACCCAGTACGTCTGCTCGGAGTGTGGCGGCAGCACGCCGAAGTGGGCGGGGCGCTGTCCGCACTGCGGCGCCTGGAACACGCTGACCGAGTCGGCCGTCGAGGCGCCGAGGGCCGCCGCACCGGGCAACCGCTTCGCGCCGCTGGCGCCGGCGGGCGGCGTGCAGATGCTCGACGAGGTGGTGGCCGCCGAGGTGCCGCGCTGGCCGACCGGGGCCGAGGAGTTCGACCGCGTGCTGGGCGGCGGGCTGGTGCCCGGCTCGGTCGTGCTGATCGGCGGCGATCCCGGCATCGGCAAGTCCACGCTGCTGCTGCAGGCGCTGGCGCACCTGTCGCAGTCGCTGCCGGTGCTGTACGTGAGCGGCGAGGAGTCGGCGGCGCAGGTCGCGATGCGGGCGCGCCGGCTCGGAGTCGACGGCTCGAAGGTGCCGATGCTGCCCGAGATCGGGCTCGAGCGGATCGTGGCCGGCGTCGACGCGCGCAAGCCCGCGGTGGTGGTGATCGACTCGATCCAGACCCTCTACACCGAGCAGCTCACCTCCGCGCCCGGCTCGGTCGCGCAGGTCCGCGACTGCGCGGCGCAACTCACGCGGATGGCCAAGCAGTCGGGCGTCGCGGTGGTGATGATCGGTCACGTGACCAAGGAGGGCACGCTCGCCGGCCCGCGCGTGCTCGAGCACATGGTCGACACGGTGCTCTACTTCGAGGGCGACACGCACTCGTCGTACCGGTTGGTGCGTGCGTTCAAGAACCGCTTCGGCGCGGTCAACGAGCTCGGCGTCTTCGCGATGACCGACCGCGGGCTGCGTGGCGTCTCGAACCCGTCGGCGCTCTTCCTGTCGCAGCACGACAAGCAGGTCGCCGGCTCCTGCGTGCTGGTCACGCAGGAGGGTTCGCGGCCGCTGCTGGTCGAGGTGCAGGCGCTGGTCGACGCGTCGCATTCGCCGTCGCCGCGCCGACTGTCGGTGGGCCTGGAGCCCGCGCGGCTGGCGATGCTGCTGGCGGTGCTGCACCGGCACGCCGGCATCGCCTGCTTCGACCAGGACGTGTTCATCAACGCGGTGGGCGGCGTGAAGATCGGCGAACCGGCGGCGGACCTCGCCGTGCTGTTCGCGATCGTCTCGTCGCTCAAGGACCGGCCGCTGCCGCGCGGGCTGGCGGTCTTCGGCGAGGTCGGCCTGGCCGGCGAGATCCGGCCGTCGCCGCGCGGCCAGGAGCGCCTGCGCGAGGCGGCGAAGCTCGGCTTCTCGCGCGTCATCGCGCCGAAGGCCAACGTGCCGAAGAAGCCCATCGAGGGGCTCGAGGTGATCGCGGTGGAGCGCATCGACGCGGCGCTGTCGGCGGCCTGGTGAGGGCCCGGGCGGGATCGTCACGGTCGTGACGGCCTCGGTGCTGCGCGGGCGGCGTGCGCAGCGGTGTGCTCAGGCCCGCGTCGCGATGCCCGTCAGCGCGTGGCGCGCGGCCGCGTCGCCGGCGCGGACCGCGGACTCGATCGTCGCGGGGTAGCGGTGCCAGACCCAGTCGCCCGCGAGCGACAGCCCGGGCGCCACGTCGGCGAACGCGTCGACGTCGAGTCGAGGCCGGTCGGGACTGCAGCGGATCGTCGCGCGTTTCTCCACGACCGCCCGGGCATGCGACGGCGCCGGCAGCCCCAGCTGCGCGCTCGCCTGCGCGGCGACGCCGGCCGCGACCGAGTCTGGCGAGGCCTCGAGCCGGCCGGCCGCGCTGACCACCACGCCCGCGACCGCGCGGACCGGCCCGCCCGCGGGTGGCGTGCGGCCGAACAGCCACTGTCCCCAGGCGCGTTCCGCGGGGCGTTCGTCGAGCATCGTCACCTCGGGCAACGTCACCGGCGCCGTCCAGGCGAGCCACACCGTCGCGATCGGTTCGTGGCCGAACGCGTCCAGGGGCGCACGGCGCCCGTCGGGCACCACGCCCTCCAGCAGCCTCGAGGCCTGCGGCGGCGGCACGGCGAGCACCACCCGGTCGGCCTCGATCGGGCCGGCATCGGTGGTCGCGGTCCAGCGGCCGTCCGCGCCGCGCGCAAGGCCGCGGCACGTGGTCCGCCAGCGCGGCGTCGATCCGCGGGCCGCGAGCCAGACCGCGGCCGGTTGCGGCAGCACGTCGCCGAGCGTGCCACGCGGCAGCAGGAAGTCGGAGTCCTCGGCGCGTGCGAGCAGCGCGTCGCAGAGCACCTGGGCGAAGGCCCGTGCGCATGCGCGCTCGGGCGGCGTATTCAGCGCGCCGATGCACAGCGGCACCCACAGCCGCTCGACCAGCGCGGCGGGCTGCCGGTGGCGGGCCAGCCAGTCGGCGACGGTCGAGCCTTCGGCGACCGACGACGGGCCGCGCAGCGACAGCCCCGCCATCGCGCGGACCATCGCGAGCCGCTCGCCCCAGGGCAGGCCGCGAGCCGTCAGCACGCCCATCCCGAGATGCAGCGGCGCCGGCAGCGCGGCCGCCCGCAGCTCGAAGCCGCCGGGCGAACGCAGGTGCATCCGCGAGCGCGCCAGCACCGTATCAGGATCGATCCCCACCCGCCGCACGAGGGCCAGCGTCGAGCGGTAGGCGCCGATCAGCAGGTGCTGGCCGTTGTCGACCTCCACCTCGGTGTCCGCATCGAGGCGCAGCGTCTGCGAGCGGGCCCGGCCGCCGGGCTGCGGCGCCGCGTCGATCAGCGTG
>JBAXJZ010000273.1:0-6002 GCA_037137595.1 Burkholderiales bacterium
GCCGCCTGGTCCGCCGTGCCGGCGACCGAGCGCGCGCGCCGGCTCGCGACGGCCGCCGACGCGATCGAGGCCGACCGCGCCGCGTTCGTCGCGCTGCTGGTCCGCGAGGCCGGTCGCACGGTGCCGAACGCGATCTCGGAGGTCCGCGAGGCGGTCGACTTCCTGCGCTTCTACGGCGCGCGGATCGTCGACGACGCGGGGCTCGCCGGCCGCGCGCCGCTCGGTCCCGTGGTCTGCATCAGCCCCTGGAACTTCCCGCTCGCGATCTTCACCGGGCAGGTGGCCGCGGCGCTCGCCGCGGGCAACCCCGTGCTCGCCAAGCCCGCCGAGCAGACGCCGCTGGTGGCCGCGCGCGCGGTCGCGGTGCTGCACGCGGCCGGCGTGCCCCGCGACGCGCTGCAGCTGCTGCCCGGCGACGGACCGCGGGTCGGCGCCCGGCTCGTCGCCGACCCGCGCGTGCGCGGCGTGCTCTTCACCGGGTCGACCGAGGTCGCGCGCCGGCTGCAGGCCGGGCTCGCCGACCGCGTCGACGACGCCGGCCGCGCGATCCCGCTGGTGGCCGAGACCGGCGGGCAGAACGCGATGATCGTCGACGCGTCCGCCCTGCCCGAGCAGGTGGTGGCCGACGTGCTCGCCTCCGCCTTCGACAGCGCGGGCCAGCGCTGCTCGGCGCTGCGCGTGCTCTGCCTGCAGGAGGAGGCGGCCGACCGGATCCTCGCGATGCTGCGCGGCGCGATGGCCGAGCTGCGCGTGGGCCGGCCCGACCGTCTCGACACCGACGTCGGCCCGGTGATCGACGCCGACGCCCGTGCCGCGATCCTGCGTCACGTCGACGCGATGCGTGCGGCGGGCCGCTCGGTCCACGAGGCCGGCCGCCTCGACGCCGACGAGGCGGCGCGGGGCCACTACGTCCGGCCGACGCTGATCGGGATCGACGACCTCGCCGAGCTCGACCGCGAGGTGTTCGGGCCGGTGCTGCACGTGCTGCGCTGGCGGCGCGACCGGTTCGACGCGCTGCTCGACGCGATCGACGCGACCGGCTACGCGCTGACGCTCGGCCTGCAGACGCGGATCGACGACACCGTCGCGCGCGTCGCCGCCCGCGCCCGGGCCGGCAACGTCTACGTGAACCGCAACATGGTGGGCGCGGTGGTCGGCGTGCAGCCGTTCGGCGGCGATGGGCTGTCGGGCACCGGGCCGAAGGCCGGCGGCCCGCTGTACCTCGACCGGCTGCTCGCACGTGCGTCGACGCCCGCCGCGCGGACCGTCGTGGTCCGCGAGCGCGTGCTGCCGGGCACGACCGGCGAGCGCAACGTCTGGCGGCTCGTGCCGCGCCCGGCCGTCGCCTGCATCGCCGGGCGCGACGCGGACCTGCGGGTGCAGATCGACGCGGTGCTCGGCGCGGGCGGGCGCGCGGTGGTCGGCGCGGACGCGGCGCGCGCGGTGGCGGCGATGCCCGCGACGGTGCGCGATGCGGTCCGCATCGTGCCCGACCCGCTCGCGCCCGACATCGGCCTCGGGCTCGTGCTGCTGCACGGCGACGCCGACGCGCTGCGCCGGCTGCAGCGGGCCCTCGCGGCCCGGCCCGGCCCGATCGTGGCGGTCGAGCGGCTCGAGCCCGGCGACGCGGACGTGCCGGCGGTCCGGCTCTTCACCGAACGCGTGCTGACGGTCAACACCGCGGCCGCGGGCGGCAACGCGTCGCTGATGACGATGGGGTGATCGCGGGCCGCGTCCGGGACGCGGCCCGCCGCGCGGCGGGGCCGCCCCCCGGCGAAGCCCGCCCAGGCCCGATAATGGCGGGATGATCCGCCCCCACATCGAACTCCTCGCCCCCGCCCGCGACGCCGACATCGGCATCGAGGCCGTCAACCACGGGGCCGATGCCGTCTACATCGGCGGTCCGGGCTTCGGCGCGCGCGACAAGGCGTCGAACTCGATCGCCGACATCGAGCGGCTCGCGCGCCACGCGCACCGCTTCCATGCGCGGATCTTCGTCACGATGAACACCATCCTGCGCGACGACGAGCTCGAGCCCGCGCGCCGCCTCGCCTGGCAGCTGCACGAGGCCGGCGCCGACGCGCTGATCGTTCAGGACATGGGCCTGCTCGAGCTCGACCTGCCGCCGATCCAGCTGCACGCGAGCACGCAGACCGACATCCGCACGCCCGAGAAGGCGCGCTTCCTGCAGGACGTCGGCTTCTCGCAGATGGTGCTCGCGCGCGAGCTCGACCTGACGCAGATCCGCGCGGTGTCCGCGCAGGTGCAGGACGCCGTGCTCGAGTTCTTCGTCCACGGCGCGCTCTGCGTGGCCTACAGCGGCCAGTGCTTCATCAGCCACGCCCACACCGGGCGCAGCGCGAACCGCGGCAACTGCTCGCAGGAGTGCCGGCTGCCCTACACCGTGCTCGACACCGCGGGCCGCATCGTCGCCCACGACAAGCACGTGCTGAGCCTGAAGGACAACGACCAGAGCGCGAACCTCGAGGCGCTGATCGACGCGGGCATCCGCTCGTTCAAGATCGAGGGCCGCTACAAGGACATGGCGACCGTCAAGAACGTGACGGCGCACTACCGAACGCTGGTCGACGCGATCCTGGAGCGCCGCACGGACATCGGCCGCGCGAGCAGCGGCCGCTGCACCTACACCTTCGAGCCCGAGCCCGAGCAGGGCTTCAACCGCGGCGGCACCGACTACTTCGTCAACGGCCGCAAGGACGACATCGGCGCGTTCGACACGCCCAAGCACGCGGGCCTGCCGGTGGGCCACGTGACCGCCGTGAACGTCGCGAGCTTCGACGTCGACACCGGCGACGCGGCGCTGCGGCTCAACAACGGCGACGCCCTCACCTGGTACGACCTGCAGGGCGAGCTGCACGGCGTGCAGGTCAACGTCGCGGAGCCGCTGGGCGGCAGCCGCTGGCGCGTGGTGCCCAACCTGGTGCCCGAGACCGATGCGGCGGGCGCCGTCGCGCCGCGCGACACCCGCATGCTCAAGGACCTGCGCCCGGGCACCGCGGTCTCGCGCAACCGCGACATGGCCTGGGAGCGGCTGCTGTCGAAGCCCTCGGCCGAGCGGCGGATCGCGGTCGACCTGACGCTCTCGACCTGGCGTCGCGACGGCGAGCCGGCGGGCCTGGAGCTGGCGCTCAAGGACGAGGACGGCACGACCGCGACCGCGCGCGTCGAGCTCGCGCTGCAGCCGGCGCGCGACCCGCAGCGCGCCGAGGCGACGCTGCGCGAGCAGCTCGCGAAGCTGGGCGCCACCGACTACGCGGCACGGCGTGTTCGCGTCGGCACCGGCGAGACCTGGTTCGTGCCGGTCTCGGCGCTGAACGCGCTGCGCCGCGACGGCTGCGCGGCGCTCGACGCCGCGCGTGCCACGGCCTTCACGAGGCTGCCGCGCGCGGCGCCGGTCGAGCCGCCCGTGCCCTATCCCGAGGACACGCTCAGCTACCTCGCCAACGTCTACAACGGCCGCGCCGCCGAGTTCTACGCGCGGCACGGCGTGAAGGTGGTGGGCGCGGCCTACGAGAGCCACGAGGAGCTCGGCGAGGTCAGCCTGATGATCACCAAGCACTGCGTGCGCTTCAGCCTGAGCCTGTGCCCGAAGCAGGCCAAGGGCGTGACCGGCGTGCAGGGCACGGTCCGCGCCGAGCCGCTGGTGCTGCAGCACGGCGAGGACCGGCTCACGCTGCGCTTCGACTGCAAGCCCTGCGAGATGCACGTGGTGGGCGCGATGCGCCGCAACGTGCTGAAGCAGCTCAAGGCCGAGCCGCTGACCTTCTACCGCGCCCGCCCCGAGCCGGCCGCCTGAGCGGACCGACCCGGGCCGCGCCGCGTTCCCGCGGCCGGCTCGCGGGCGGCGGGCCGCATACGGCGGCGCCACCGGGTACGATGGCGGCCCCTCCCGATGTGATCCGAACCGAGCCATGCGTCCCCTGGACGGCATCACCGTCGTCACCCTCGAGCACGCGATCGCCGCCCCGTTCTGCACCCGCCAGCTCGCCGACCTCGGCGCGCGCGTGATCAAGATCGAGCGTCCCGGCTCGGGCGACTTCGCCCGCGCCTACGATGACCGCGTCCGAGGCCTGTCCTCGCACTTCGTCTGGACCAACCGCTCGAAGGAGAGCCTGACGCTCGACGTCAAGCATCCGTCGGCCGCGCGCGTGCTCGCGGCGCTGCTCGAGCGCGCCGACGTGCTGGTGCAGAACCTCGCGCCGGGCGCCGCCGCGCGGCTCGGGCTGTCGCACGACGCGCTGAAGGACAGCCATCCCGCGCTGATCGTCTGCGACATCTCCGGCTACGGCGCCGACGGCCCGGACCGCGACCGCAAGGCCTACGACCTGCTGATCCAGGGCGAGTCGGGCTTCCTGTCGGTGACCGGCACCGCCGACGAGCCGGCGAAGGCCGGCTGCTCGATCGCCGACATCTCGGCCGGCATGGCGGCGTACTCGTCGATCCTGGCGGCGCTGCTGCAGCGGGGCCGGACCGGCCGCGGCTGCCGGATCGACGTGTCGATGCTCGAGTCGATGACCGAGTGGATGAGCTTCCCGCTCTACTACGCGATCGACGGCGCGCCGCCGCCGGCACGCACCGGCGCGTCGCACGCGACCATCCAGCCCTACGGTCCGTTCCCGGTGGGCGACGGCGGCACCGTGCTGCTCGGCGTGCAGAACGAGCGCGAGTGGGTGGCGTTCTGCGCGGAGGTGCTGCGCCGCCCCGAGCTCGCCGCCGATCCGCGCTTCGCCACCGGGCCGTCGCGCAGCGCGAACCGCGAGGCGCTGCGCGAGGCGATCGTCGCGGCCTTCGCGCCGCTGACCGCCGCGGAGGTGATCGCGCGGCTCGACGACGCGCAGATCGCCAACGCGCGGGTGAACCGGATGCACGAGGTCTGGGCGCACCCGCAGCTGCACGCGCGCGGCCGCTTCGTCGACGTGGAGACGCCCGCCGGACTGGTGCCGGCGCTGAAGCCGCCGGGCGCGAGCTCGGCCTGGGACCCGCGGATGGACGCGGTGCCCGCGCTGGGCGAGCACACCGACGCGATCCTGCACGAGCTCGGCCTGGACGCGGCCGAGGTCGCCGCGCTGCGGGCCGCCGGCGCGGTCTGAGCGGGGGGCCGCCGTGAACGACGCCCCGCCGCCGCCCTCGTCCTCGTCCCCGTCCGCCGCGCCGCAGCGGCGGCGCGTCGACGGCCCGGTCGGCCCGATCGAGCTGCTCGTCGACGCTCCCCGCGGCGAGCCGGTCGGCACCGTGCTGGTCGCGCATCCGCAGCCGCTGCTGGGCGGCAGCGCCGACCACAAGATCCCGCAACTGCTCGCGCGCGCTGCCCGCGACCTCGGCTGGCTCGCGGTCCGGCCGAACTTCCGCGGCGTGGGCGGCACCGCCGGCACGCACGACCACGGCGTCGGCGAGACCGAGGACCTGCTCGCGGTGGTCGACGCGCTGCGCGTCGAGCGGCCGTGGGCGCCGCTCGCGCTGGTGGGCTTCTCGTTCGGCGCCTGGGTGCAGGCCCGGGTCGCGACGCGCCTCGCCGCGGACGGCCGGCCGGCGGCCGCGGTGGCGCTGGCCGGCATGCCGGTCGGCACGGTCGACACCGGACGGCACTACGAGGTCGACACGCTGCCGCCCGGCACGCTCGTCGTCCACGGCGAGCACGACGACCGCGTGCGGCTCGCCGCGGTGCTCGACTGGGCGGCCGCGTCCGGCCAGCCGGTCACGGTGGTGCCGGCCACCGACCACTTCTTCAAGGGGCGGCTGCCGGTGCTGCGCGGGCTGGTGGAGACCGCCTTGCGGGCCGCCTCACGCTGAGCGTCGCCGCACGCGCGGCGACGCCTCCGCGCGGATCAGTAGACCGCCCGTCCGCCCGACAGGTCGAAGACCGCGCCGGTGGTGAACGAACACTCCTCGCTCGCCAGCCACGCGACCATCGCCGCGATCTCCTCGACCAGGCCGAAGCGCCCCATCGGGATCTTCGACAGCATGAAGTCGATGTGCTGCTG
>JBAXJZ010000274.1:0-5996 GCA_037137595.1 Burkholderiales bacterium
TCAGCCCGGCGCCCGCTCCCCGCCGAGGCCGCCGTGCGCGTGCCCGTGGGCGGTGCCGTGTCCGTGACCGTGGGTGCGCCCCGCCGCCTCGTCCACCACCTCGGGATGGCCGCGCCCGCCCGCCACCTGCGGCGCGAGCGAGCCGGCCACCATGCCGATGATGGCCGCGCCCAGGCCGACGAGCTGCGGCGGGATCAGCGCGTCGGCCGCGAGCGCCTCGGCGGCGATCCAGGCCGCCAGACCCAGCACGATCGACGCGCCCGCGCCCTGCGGCGTCGCGCGCTTCCAGAACATGCCGAAGGCGAGCGGCGTGAAGGCGGCCACCAGGGTGACCTTGTAGGCGTTCTGCACCATCTCGTACATCGAGGCCTCGCTGTTCAGCGCGAACAGCGTGGTCGAGCCGGTGAAGACCACGAGCATCACCCGCGCGGTGTTCACCATCTGCGAATCGTTGAGCCGGCTGCCCGACAGCGGCTTCAGGATGTTCTCGGTGAAGATCGCGGTGGGCGCGAGCAGCGCGCCGCTCGCGGTCGACAGGATCGCCGACAGCAGCGCGCCGAAGAACAGCGCCTGAATGAAGCCGCCGGTGTGGTTCAGGATCAGGTTCGGCAGGATCAGCTGGAACTCGCGGCCCTCGCTCGACAGGCCCGCCTCGACCGCCGTCGGATCGATCAGCAGCGCCGAGACCGCGATGAACATCGGCACGAACGCGAAGAACAGGTAGAACACGCCGCCGAACAGCGTGCCCTTCACCGCGGTGGACTCGTCCTTGGCCGAGGTCACGCGCTGGAAGACGTCCTGCTGCGCGATCGAGCCCAGGGCCATCGTGAGGAACGCCGCCAGCAGCGCGATCAGGTCGCGCGGCTCCACGCTCGGGATCAGCACCAGCTTCTCGGCGGCCTGCGCGGCGGCGATCACCTCGCCGGCGCCGCCGGCGCGTCCGCCCAGCTCGATCGCGATCCACGCGAGGCCGGCGACGATCACCGAGGTCTGCAGCAGGTCGGTGAAGGCGACCGCGAACATGCCGCCGAAGATCACGTAGAGCAGCAGCACCGCGGCGCCGAGCATGATCCCGTGGTCCAGTCCGATCGACCCCGCCGACAGCACGTTGAAGCAGATGCCGAGCGCGAGCAGGTTCGCCGACGCCCAGCCGAGGTAGGACAGCGTGATCGCGACCGCGGTGCCGACCTCGACGGTGCGGTTGTAGCGGCGCTTGTAGAAGTCGCCGATGGTGAGCAGGTTGAGGCGGTAGAAGCGCCGGGCGAACACCAGGGCGACGAGGATCAGGCAGGCGGCCGCACCGAACGGATCGGCCACCACGCCGGACAGGCCGTCCTTCAGGAAGGTGGACGAGACCGCCAGCACGGTCTCCGCGCCGAACCAGGTCGCGAACACCGTCGCGAAGTTCATGTAGAGCGGCAGGCTGCGGCCGGCGGCGAAGTAGTCCTTCGCGGAATGGACGCGGCGGGCGGCGTACCAGCCGATGGCGATGGTGAGCGCCAGGTAGGCGCCGACGGCGGTGACGAGCATGGCGGGCGGCCTCGGAATGCGGGGACGGACGAAAGCTCGCCGGCCCGCTCGCGCGGCGGCGTGGCCGCGATGCTGACGGAGCCGGCCCGGCGGGGCAACGAAACCCTCACATGACAAGGGCATGACGGCGGTGGGGGCATCGCCCGGGCGGCGGGCCCGCGGCTGGGCGCCGCGGAGGGCGCTGCGGCGGGCGCAGAAGTGCGGGCGCAGAAGCGCGGACGGTCGTCGGCCCGCGGCCCTCAGCCCCAGGCCAGCCAGGCCCGCCAGGCCTCGATCGCCACCAGCACCGCGAGCAGCGCGACCCCCGCCCACAGGCCCCGTCGCGTGCGCCGCTGCTCGCGGACCAGCGGCTCGAGCAGCTTCGCCTGGACGGCGTCGTCGCGGCGCTCGCCGGCGGCGGCGAGCGCGCGGTGCGCGAGCCGCGGGATCGACGGCAGCAGCTGCGCCCACTGCGGCAGCTCCTGCTGCAGCCGGTCGACCAGCCCCTGCGTGCCCACCTGCTCGTTCATCCAGCGCTCGAGGATGGGCTTGGCGGTGACCCACAGGTCCAGCTCCGGGTCGAGCTGGCGGCCCAGGCCCTCGATGTTCAGCAGCGTCTTCTGCAGCAGCACGAGCTGCGGCTGGATCGAGACGTTGAAGCGGCGCGACGCCTGGAAGAGGCGCAGCAGCACGAGGCCCAGCGAGATCTCCTTCAGCGGCCGGTCGAAGAAGGGCTCGCAGACCGCGCGCACCGCGCCCTCGAGTTCCTCGACGCGCGTGGTGGCCGGCACCCAGCCGGATTCGACGTGCAGCTCGGCCACCCGGCGGTAGTCGCGGCGGAAGAAGGCCAGGAAGTTCTGCGCGAGGTAGTTCTTGTCGAAGTCCGACAGCGTGCCGACGATGCCGAAATCCAGCGCGATGTAGCGGTTGAAGTCCTCGCCCGAGTCGCCCACGAGGATGTTCCCCGGGTGCATGTCGGCGTGGAAGAAGCCGTGCTTGAAGACCTGGGTGAAGAAGATCTCGACGCCGTCGCGCGAGAGCTTCTTCAGGTCGATGCCGGCCTCCTTCAGCCGGTCGATCCGGCCGATGGGAATGCCGCCGACCCGCTGCATCACGATCACGTTCTGCGCGCAGTAGTCCCAGTACATCTCGGGAATGCGCAGCAGCGTGGAGTCGGCGAAGTTGCGGCGCAGCTGGTTCGCGTTCGCGGCCTCGCGCACCAGGTCGAGCTCGTCGTGCAGGTAGTGGTCGAACTCCTCGATCACGTCGAGCGGCCGCAGCCGGCGCGCGTCGGCCGACAGCCGCATCGCGAGCGCGCCGGCGGTCCGCAGCAGCGCGAGGTCGTTGTCGATGACCGAGGCCATGCCCGGGCGCAGCACCTTCACCGCGACCTCGGTGCCGTCGTGCAGTCGCGCGAAGTGCACCTGGGCGATCGAGGCCGAGGCCACCGGCTCGCGGTCGAACTGCGCGAAGACCGCGTCGAGGGGGCGGCCCAGCCCGCGCTCGATCTCGTCGATGGCGAGCGCCGACGGGAAGGGCGGCACGTCGTCCTGCAGCCGGGCGAGCTCCTCGGCGACGTCGGGCGGCAGCAGGTCGCGGCGGGTGGACAGGACCTGGCCGAACTTGACGAAGATCGGGCCCAGCGACTCGAGCGCCATCCGAAGGCGGGCGCCGCGCGGCAGGTCGAGCTTGCGGCCGAGCCGCATCAGGCGGGCGAGTCTCAGGGTCCAGCGCCAGCCGAGGGTCGCGGTCGCGCCGGACGCGGCGATCTCGTCCAGGCCGTAGCGCCAGGCGACGAGGAAGATCCGGGAGAGTCGGCCGATTCGCACGGTGAGGGGGCAAGGCGCCTGGACGGGCCGCACGGATTGTACCGATCGCACGGTCGGACCCCTGCACGCGGCGCGGGCCGACCGTCCATCGGAGGGCCCGGGAGGGCCGGCCCACGGCGGAGCTAGAGTCCGGCCGGCCGCCCGACGCCCGTCCGTCGCCTCGCGGCGAACACCTTCCTCCGTCCGGGACGATCCATGACTCGACTCCTCCTCCGTTCCGCCGCCCCGCTGCTCGGCGTGGCGCTCGCCGCGCTGGCCGGCCCCGCCGCCGCGCAGTCGGTCTACGCCGGCGTCGGCAGCACCGGCCTCACGCTCGGCTACGCGCACAACTACAGCGCGATGCTGGGCGCCCGCGCCGAGTTCACGACGCTGCCGTCGACCTCGCGGACCTACACGCAGGACAACATCGACTACGGCGGCAACGTCACCAGCCGCCGCGTGGCGGCGCTGTTCGACTGGCATCCGATGTCGGGCGGCTTCCGCCTCACGGCCGGCCTGTCGGCCGGCAACTCGAAGGGCGAGTTCTTCGGCGCGCCCTCGACCGGCGGCACGATCACGATCGGCACGGCCACCGTCCCGTACGGCCCGGGCGACCGCTACGACGTGAAGGCCGAGTTCCCGAGCACGATGCCCTACGTCGGCCTGGGCTTCGGCCACGCGCCGGTGCGCGGCTGGGGTTTCCATGCCGACCTCGGCGTGCTGCTCGGCAAGGCCACCGTCACCGGCGCGCTGTCGCCGAGCCTGGCGGCCAAGATCACCGCGACCGGCGGCAACCCGCAGGCCGAGCTCGACAAGGAACTCGCCAAGGTCCGCGAGACCACCGACAAGATGATCGGCGTGCCGGTCCTGTCGCTGGGCGTCTCGTACCGCTGGTGACGCACCGGGGCCGCGAGCGCGGCCCCGTCGGTGCCCCGTGCGAGGCCTCCTTTGGCCTCGTCAATGCCCCATCACCCAGTTGGGCAGCCCGGTCGCCACGACCGGGAAGACCGTCATCGCCGCCAGCACCACCAGCGACCAGGCGAGGAACGGCAGCGTCTCCCAGGCGACCGACCAGAGGCTGCAGCGGCCGATCGCCGCGGTGATCAGCACCAGCAGCCCCACCGGCGGGTGCAGCATCCCCACCATCAGGTTGATCACGACGATCGCCGCGAACTGGATCGGATCGATGCCGAGCTGCGCCTGGATCGGCAGCAGCGTGGGCACGAACATCACCAGCGCCGGCAGCGGCTCGAACACCATCCCGACCAGGAAGAGCAGCACGTTCACGACGAGCAGGATCACCAGCGGGTCCTTCGAGAGGCCGAGGATCCAGCCGGCGATCCGCGTCGCGATGTGCGACTCGCTCATCAGCCACGAGAACGGGCCGGCCGCGGCGAGCAGGAACAGGATCACGCCCGAGGTCCGCGCGGCGCCGTAGAACACGCCGCCGAGCTCGCGCCAGCCGAGGTCGCGGTAGATCACCATGCCGACGACGAGCGCGTAGACGCAGATCACGCCTGCGGCCTCGGTTTCCGTGATGAAGCCCGAGCGGATGCCGGCCACGATCAGCACCGGCACCATCAGCGCCCAGCTCGCGCTGCGGGTGGTGCGCAGCCGCTCCGCCCAGGCGGTGCGGGGGCGGGCCGCGTAGCCGCGCCGGCGCGCGATCACCGCGCAGATCACGCAGAAGCCGGCGAACAGCAGCAGGCCCGGCACCACGCCCGCGAGGAACAGCCGGCCGATCGACTGGTTCGCGAGGATCGCGTAGATCAGCATCGGGATCGACGGCGGGATGATCGGCCCGAGCATCGCGCCGGCGGCGATCACCGCGGCCGCGTAGCCGGGCTTGTAGCCGTCGTCCTTCATCGCGGGGATCAGGATCGCGCCGGTGGCGGTGGCGTCCGAGACCGCCGAGCCGGAGATGCCGGCCATCACGAGGTTGGTGGTCATCGCGGCCTGCGACAGCGCGCCGCGGAAGTGGCCGACCATCGACATCGACCAGTCGATCAGCCGCTTCGTCAGGCCGCCGTGGTTCATGATCTCGCCGGCGAGCACGAAGAGCGGCACGGCGACCAGCGCCTCGCTGTCGATGCCGGACACCAGGGTCAGCGGCACGATCGCCGGATCCACGCCGCCCGAGGGGTGCAGCAGCAGCCCGATCAGCGCGGCCACCAGCATCGAGAAGCCGACGTCCAGCCCGAGCAGCAGCAGGACGAGGAACAGGGCGACGCTGAGGGCGACGATCATTCGCGCGCCTCGGGGACGTCGGTGCGCCAGCGACCGCCGGACAGCCGCTGCACGAAGCGCAGCACGAGGAAGACGGCGAGCAGCGACATGCCGACGAGCAGCGAGCCGTACATCGTCCGGTAGGTGAGCGGCGTGCCCATGATCGGCTGCGACTCGCCGATCTCCAGCAGCCGCCAGCCGACGACCACCAGCAGCACCGCCATCGCGAGCGTGGCGAGGTCGAGCAGCACCGACGCGGTCCGTCGCACGCGCGGGGAGCCCAGGTGGCCGATCAGCTCGATGCGGACGTTGACGCGGTCCCGGATGCCGGCGGCGATGCCGACGAAGGTCAGCAGCACCAGCGACAGCCGCGCGTACTGGTCGTGGGCGTTGAACGCGCTCTTGACCAGGTAGCGGTCGAGCACCTGAGCGACCGTGAAGCCGAGCACGGCG
>JBAXJZ010000275.1:0-5992 GCA_037137595.1 Burkholderiales bacterium
TCCGCGCGCTCAGGTCCGAGAGCTCCCAGGCCGCGCGGTCGTTGAGCGAGAGGGCCAGGCGCGAGGCGAGGATCTGGGTGTCGATCGCGGCGTCGCCCACCAGGTCGAAATCGGGCTCCCCGCCCTCGGCGTCGGCCAGCGCGTCGGCCACGCTGTCCATGGTGCGCATCACCAGCGGGGCGTTGGGCTCGGCGCGCAGCGCCTCGGCCAGCGCCCGCTCCCAGACCGGCGCCGGGCGGACCAAGTCCAGTGCGATGTTCTGGCGCTTGAAGGCGGTGGCAGGGTCGGCCTTCTGCTTGGCCACGCCGTTGGCGCCCCGCACCACGGCATCAACGACACCGGGCACGCCACGCAGCAGCAAGTCGAGGTAGAGCTGCCGGGCTCTGCCTGCGAGTTCGGCGGGTGACGCCTTGGAAGACACGGGAATCCTGGGGAGACTGTCCGGCACCGACGGGCACCGCGCCGACGACTCTACACCACGGCCCCGGCGTTGGGGTCGTCCGGATCGCCCGGCTTGGCGGGGCCCCGGGACTTGACCAGATCCTCGCGCCGGACACCCAGCCACATCGCGATGGCGGCCGCCACGAACACCGAGGAATAGATGCCGAACAGGATGCCGATGGTCAGGGCCAGCGCGAAGTAGTGCAGCGTCGGGCCGCCAAAGACCAGCATCGACAGCACCATCATCTGCGTCGAGCCGTGCGTGATGATGGTGCGGCTCATGGTCGAGGTGATCGCGTGGTCGATGGTCTGCGTCGTGCTCATCTTGCGGTAACGCCGGAAGGCCTCGCGGATCCGGTCGAAGATGACCACCGACTCGTTGACCGAGTAGCCCAGCACCGCGAGCACCGCCGCCAGCACCGACAGCGAGAACTCCCACTGGAAGGCGGCGAAGAAGCCCAGGATGATGATCACGTCGTGCAGGTTCGCGACGATCGCGGCCACCGAGAACTTCCACTCGAAGCGGAAGGCCAGGTAGATCATGATGCCCACGACCACGAACAGCAGCGCCATCGCGCCGTCGGTGGCCAGTTCCTTGCCGACCTGCGGGCCGACGAACTCGACCCGCCGCAGTTCGGCCGCCGGCTCGACCGCCTTCAGCGCGGTCATCACCTTCTCGCTCTGCTGCGCGGACGTGGTGCCCTTCTCGGGCGCCAGCCGGATCATCACGTCGCGCGAGGTGCCGAAGTTCTGCACCTGCACCTCGCTGAACCCGAGGCCGCCGACCGTGCCGCGGATCTTCTCGATGTCGGCGGCCTGCGGGTAGGCGACCTCCATCACCGTGCCGCCGGTGAACTCGATCGAGAAGTGCAGCCCGCGGATCGCGAGGAAGGCGACCGCCGCGACGAACAGGAGCACCGAGATCGCGTTCAGCACCAGCGCGTTCCGCATGAACGGAATGTCGCGCTTGATTCGGAAGAACTCCATGTCTCAGGCCTCCTTCGGGCGCCAGACCTGGCCGATCGAGATGCCCGAGAGCTTCTTCTGCCGGCCGTACCAGAGGTTGACGATCCCGCGCGAGACGACGACGGCCGAGAACATCGAGGTCAGGATGCCGAGGCAGTGGACGACCGCGAAGCCGCGCACCGCGCCCGAGCCGAAGACCAGCAGCGCGACACCGGCGATCAGCGTGGTGATGTTGGAGTCGAGGATCGTGCCCCAGGCGCGCTCGTAGCCGGTCGAGAGCGCGGCCTGCGGCGTCGCGCCGTTCCTCAGCTCCTCGCGGATCCGTTCGTTGATCAGCACGTTGGCGTCGATCGCCATGCCGAGCGTGAGCGCGATCGCCGCGATGCCGGGGAGCGTCAGCGTGGCCTGCAGCAGGGACAGCAGCGCGACCAGCAGCAGCAGGTTGACCGACAGCGCGACCGTCGAGATCGCGCCCACCAGCTGGTAGTAGACGATCATGAAGACCGCGATCGCGATGAAGCCGTAGAGCGTCGAGTTGAAGCCCATGCGGATGTTGTCGGCGCCCAGCGACGGGCCGATCGTCCGTTCCTCGATGATCTCCATCGGCGCGGCGAGCGCGCCCGCGCGCAGCAGCAGCGCGAGGTCGTTCGACGCCTGCGGCGACTCCATGCCGGTGATCTGGAAGCGCGAGCCGAGCTCGGACTGGATGGTCGCGACCGTCAGCACCTCGCCCTTGCCGCGCTCGAAGAGCACGACCGCCATCGGCTTCTTGATGTTCTCGCGCGAGACCTCGCGCAGCCGGCGGCCGGCCGGGTCGTTCAGCGAGATCGCGACCGCCGGACGCTGGTTCTCGTCGAAGGTCGCGGCCGCGCTGGTCAGCTGCTCGCCGGTGAAGATCGGTTCCTTCTTCAGCACCACCGGCGCGCCGCGGCCCTGGCGGAAGAGCTCCGAGCCGAAGGGCACGGTGCCGTTCGACAGCAGCGCCGACTGCGCCTCGGCCGACAGGTCGACCAGCCGGGCCTCGAGCGTGGCGGTGCGGCCGAGGATGTCCTTCGCGCGCGCGGTGTCCTGCACGCCGGGCAGCTGGACCACGATGCGGTCGATGCCCTGCTGCGCGATCACCGGCTCGGCCACGCCGAGCTCGTTGATCCGGTTGTGCAGCGTGGTGATGTTCTGCTTGACCGAGGTGTCGAGCAGCGTCCGCTCGGCCGCGGGCTTGAGCGTGACGGTCAGCCTGAACTCGCCGGCATCGGCGGCCGCCTTCACGACGTCGAGGTCGCCGTTGGCGTCGACGATCAGGCCGCGCGACCGGTCGGCCAGCGCCTCGTCGCGGAAGCGCACCTCGACCGCGTTGCCGTTGCGCACGACGCCTGCGTGGCGGACGTTCTTCTCGCGCAGCAGCCCGCGCACCTCGGCGACGGTGGCGTCGATGCGCTTGTTCAGCGCGCCCTTCATGTCGACCTGCAGCAGGAAGTGCACGCCGCCGCGCAGGTCCAGGCCGAGGTACATCGGCAGCGCGTGCAGCGAGGTCAGCCACTGCGGCGAGGCCGACAGCAGGTTCAGCGCGACCACGTAGGGCGGGTCGGCGGGGTCGGGCACCAGCGCGCGGACGATCGCGTCCTTCGCCTTCAGCTGCGTGTCGGTGTCCTTCAGCCGGACCTTGATCGACGCGCCGTCGAGCTGGATGCCGGTGTGCGCCACCTGCGCGCCCGACAGCGCCTGCTCGACGCGAGCGAGCACGCCGGCGTCGACCTTCACCGTCGCCTTGCCGCTCGAGACCTGGACCGCCGGCGACTCGCCGAAGAAGTTCGGCAGCGTGTAGATCAGGCCGAACGCGATCGCGACCGCGATGACGACATATTTCCAGACCGGGTAGCGGTTCACGCTCGGGGCCCTCCTCGGGGCGTCGTGGGGCGCGTCAGATGGCCTTGATCGTGCCCTTGGGCAGCAGCGTCTGGACGGCCGATTTCTGCAGGTTCATCTCGACCGCGGCGTCGCCGCGGTTCGCCACCTCGAGGGTCACGTAGGCGTCGCCCACCTTGACGACGCGGCCGACGATGCCGCCGGCGGTCACCACCTCGTCGCCCTTCTGCAGCGCCTCGAGCATCGTCTTGTGCTCCTTCGCGCGCTTCATCTGGGGGCGGATCATCAGGAAGTACAAGACCACGAACATCAGGATGATCGGCAGGAAACCGAGCAGCTGCTCCTGGGCGCCGCCGGCGGCCTGCGCGTACGCATTCGAGATGAACACGGCTATGTCCTTGTTCTATATGGGGGTGACGAAGAACCGGCGATTGTATCAGTCGGGACCGCGTGCGCGATCCGCACGGAAGGCCGCGACCCAGGCATCGAAGCGCTTCGCCTCGATGGCCTCGCGCATGCCGCGCATCAGGTCGAGGTAGTAATGGAGGTTGTGCAGCGTCGACAGGTGCGCGCCCAGGATCTCGTCGACCCGGTTCAGATGGTGCAGGTAGGCGCGCGAGACGTGCCGGCAGGTGTGGCAGGCGCAGGTGGCGTCGAGCGGCCGCGGGTCGGAGCGGTGCTTCGCGTTGCGGATCTTCACGTCGTCCAAGCGCGTGAACAGCCAGTCGTTGCGCGCATTGCGGGTCGGCATCACGCAGTCGAACATGTCGACGCCCATCGACACGCCGGCCACCAGGTCCTCGGGCGTGCCCACGCCCATCAGGTAGCGCGGCCGGTCGGCGGGCATCCGTGCGCCCACGTGGTCGAGCACCCGCATCATGTCCGCCTTCGGCTCGCCCACCGACAGGCCACCGATCGCGTAGCCGTGGAAGCCGATGTCGAGCAGGCCGGCGAGCGACTCGTCGCGCAGGTCCTCGTACATGCCGCCCTGGACGATGCCGAAGAGCGCGTTGGGGTTGCCGAGCCGATCGTGCTCGTCGCGCGAGCGGCGGCCCCAGCGCAGCGACAGGCGCATCGACGCGGCGGCCTCGTCGCGGGTCGCGGGACGGCCGTCGATCTCGTAGGGCGTGCACTCGTCGAACTGCATCACCACGTCGCTGTTCAGCGAGCGCTGGATGCGCATCGACTCCTCGGGAGTCAGCATCAGCTTCGAGCCGTCGATCGGCGACGCGAAGCGCACGCCTTCCTCGGAGATCTTCCGCATCTTGCCGAGGCTCCAGACCTGGAACCCGCCGGAGTCGGTGAGGATGGGCTTCGTCCAGCCGTTGAAGCCGTGCAGGCCGCCGAGCGCGTCGAACACCTCGGTGCCCGGGCGCAGCCACAGGTGGAAGGTGTTGCCGAGGATGATCTGCGCGCCGACCTCGTCGAGGTCGCGCGGCGCCATCGTCTTCACCGCGCCGTAGGTGCCCACCGGCATGAAGATCGGCGTCTGCACGGTCCCGTGCGCGAGCGTCAGCGTGCCGCGGCGCGCGCGGCCGTCGGTGGCGAGGAGCTCGAAGTTCACCGCGTGTCCTTCTCGAGCAGCATCGCGTCGCCGTAGCTGAAGAAGCGGTAGCGCGCGGCGACCGCGTGCGCGTAGGCCGCGCGGATGGTGTCCAGGCCGGCGAAGGCCGAGACCAGCATCATCAGCGTCGACTTCGGCAGGTGGAAGTTCGTCAGCAGCACGTCGACCGCGCGGAAGTCGAACCCGGGGCGGATGAAGAGCGCGGTCTCGCTCCAGCCGGGGACGACGCGGCCGTCGTCGTCGACGGCGGACTCGAGCGTGCGCATCGACGTGGTGCCGACCGCGATCACCCGGCCGCCCCGCGACCGGGTCTCGGCGATCGCCGCGGCAGCGGCCTCGGGCACGTGGTAGCGCTCCGAGTGCATCACGTGCTTCGACGGATCGTCGTCGCGCACCGGCAGGAAGGTGCCGGCGCCGACGTGCAGCGTGACGAACGCGCGCCTCACGCCGGCCGCGTCGAGCGCGGCGAAGACGGTGTCGTCGAAATGCAGCCCGGCGGTGGGCGCGGCGACGGCGCCGGGGTGCGCTGCGTAGACGGTCTGGTAGCGCGACGCGTCCTCGGCGCCGGGCGCGTGGGTGATGTAGGGCGGCAGGGGCAGGGTGCCGGCGCGATCGAGCAGCTCGGGCACCGGCACGTCGAAGTCGATGGTGCAGAAGGCGCCGTCGCGCGCCCGGACCGTGGCGATCGCGCCGCCGTCGAGCTCCAGGCGCGTGCCCTCGCGGACCGGCTTGCTCGCACGGACCATCGCCACCGCCTCGCGTTCGCCGTCGATGCGCTCGACCAGCAGCTCGACGCGGCCGCCGCTGGCCTTGCGGCCGAACAGGCGCGCCTTGATGACGCGGGTGTCGTTCATCACCAGCAGGTCGCCCGAGCGCAGCAGCGTCGGCAGGTCGACGAAGCCGCGGTCGTCGAGCCGCGGCCCGGCCGCGCCCGGCACCACGTGCAGCAGCCGCGACGCGCTGCGCACGGCCGGCGGATGCTGGGCGATCAGCTCCGGCGGCAGCGCGTAGTCGAAGTCGGACAGCAGCAGGGGCGGGGTTTCTTCGGACACGGTCGGTGCGGTGGACGGCGGGGCCGCGGTGCCCGGCGCGACTCGGCGGCCGGGTGCGGGCGGGACCCGCGGCGCGGGGGCCGGATCGGGCCGGGCGCGATGATAC
>JBAXJZ010000276.1:0-5990 GCA_037137595.1 Burkholderiales bacterium
CCCGGCCCGGCCTCGGCCGCGCCGCTCGACGCATCGCTGCAGCGCGCGATCGCCGCGACCGCCGGCGTGGCCCGTGCCGAGTTCCTGCGTTCGGTCGAGCTGAGCCTCGATCCGGCGCGGCCGGCCGTCGCGCTGCTGGTCCGCGACCTCGACGCCCGCCATCCGCAGCAGCGGCTGCCGCTGACCGGCGAGGCGTTCGCCGCGCCGGCCGGCGCGGTGCCGGTCTGGATCTCCGAGCCGATGATCGACCGCTACCGGATGCGACCCGGAGACCGCGTCGAGCTGCCGATCGGCACGCCGGTCGCGGGGGCGCCGCCGCGCTTCTTCGTCGCCGGCGTCTGGCGCGACTACGCCCGCCAGCACGGCGCGATCGCGATCGCCGCCGACGACTGGCGCGCGCTGGGCGGCGCCGACGGCGCTTCGGACGTCGCGCTCTGGCTCGTGCCGGGCGCCCGCCCCGAGGACGTGATCGCCGCCGCGGCCTCGGCCGCGCCCGGCCTCGCCGCGCTCGAATGGCGCAGCGCCGCCGACCTGCGCGCACTGAGCCTGAGGATCTTCGACCGCAGCTTCGCGGTCACCTACGCGCTCGAGGCGATCGCGATCCTGGTCGGCCTGTTCGGCGTGGCCGCCGCCTGCGCCGGCGAGGCGCTGGTCCGCGCTCGCGAATTCGGGATGCTGCGCCACGTCGGCGTGCGGCGCCGACAGGTGGCCGCCCAGCTCGCGGTCGAGTCGATGATCACCGTCGCGGTCGCCGTCGCCTGGGGCGGCGCGATCGGCGCGGCGATCGGGCTGGTGCTGATCGAGCGGGTGAACCCGCAGTCGTTCCACTGGACGATGGACGTGCACTGGCCCTGGGGGCTGCTCCTCGGCAGCGGCGCGGCGCTGGTGATCGCGGCGGTGGCGAGCGCGCTGCTCGCGGCCCGTTCGGCGCTGGGCGCCGGACCGGTCGCCGCGGTGAGGCAGGACTGGTGAGCCCGGCGGACACACCGCGGCGTCTTGCGCTGCGACGGCTGCTCGCCGTCGCGGGGACGACGGCGCCGGGATCGGCCGGGCTGATCTTCCCGGACGCCGCGCGCGCCCAGCCGTCCGCCCGCGCGGCCGCGGGTCCGTCGCCCGCGCCGGGCGCGCGCTTCGACTGGGCCCCGGTCGAGCGCGGCCCGATGCGCTTTCCGGCCGACTTCGGCGCGCACCCCGACCACCGCACCGAATGGTGGTACGTCACCGGATGGCTGTCGCGCGACGGCGGCGCGGACCTGGGCGTCCAGATCACCTTCTTCCGCAGCCGCACCGCGCATCCGGCCGCGAACCCGAGCCGGTTCGCGCCGACGCAGCTCGTGCTCGCGCACGCGGCGATCGCGCTGCCCGAGCGCGGCCGCCTGCTGCACGCCGAGCGCGCCGCGCGGGCCGGCTCGGGCCTCGCCGAGGCCGCGACCGGCGACACCCGCGTGTCGTGGGGCCGCGGCCCCGACGCCTGGTCGCTGGTCCGCGATCCGGCGACCGACCGCTATCGCGCGCGGATCGTCACCGACGAGTTCGACGCGAGCCTCACGTTCGACCCGGGCGCCCCGCCGCTGCTGCAGGGCGAGGCCGGCTACTCGCGCAAGGGCCCGCGGCCCGGTCAGGCGAGCCGCTACTACAGCCGCCCGCAGCTCGCGGTCGACGGTCGGCTCCGGGTCGGCGGCGCGGTCCCGTTCGCCGTGCGCGGCAATGCGTGGTTCGACCACGAGTGGTCGAGCGAGACGATGGACGCCGGCAGCGTCGGCTGGGACTGGACCGGCCTCAACCTCGACGACGGCGGCGCGCTGATGGCCTTCCGGATGCGGGGCCGCGACGGCGGCGTCACCTGGGCGGACGCCACGCTGCGCGAGCGGCGCGACGGCGTGCCCCGCACCGGCCTGAAGCCGGTCTTCGAGCCGCTGCGCCGCTGGACGTCGCCGCGCACCGGCGCCACCTGGCCGGTGGTGCAGCGGGTCGTCGTCGCCGGGCGCAGCCTCGAGCTGCGGCCGCTGTTCGACGACCAGGAGCTCGACGCGCGCGGCAGCACCGGCACCACCTACTGGGAGGGCGCGGTCACCGCGCACGAGGACGGTCGCCGCGTCGGCCGCGGCTACCTCGAGCTCACCGGCTATGCGGGCGCGCTGCGGCTCTGACCGGTCCGTGACGCCCCGCGCTTGCGCGCCGGGGCCAGCGGGGCCACAGTGACGGGTCGGCCGCCCCCGCGGCCCGAGGATCGTGCCATGACCCCCATCCCGGTGCTCACCACGCAGTCGCTGCTCGCGGTGGGGTTCGCGATCCCGCTGCTCTGCGCCCCCGCGGACTTCCTGTGGCTCTACGGCGCGACGCTCGACGACGAGGCGCTGTACCTCGCCCGCCTGGTGGGCGCCGGGCTGGTCGCGGTGTCCGCCATCGCGTGGCTGCTTCGCGAGGTGCCCGAAGGCCCGGTGCTCGACGCGATCTGCGTCGGATTCGGCCTGGGCTGCGCGGCCGGCACGCTGGCCGCCCTGCACCACCAGCTGGCGACCGAGACCGCCGGTGCGCTCGGCTGGACCTCGGTCGCGGTCTTCGCCGGCCTCGCGCTCGCCTACGGCGCGCTGTGGCTGACCCGCGCGTCGCGCCGCCCGGTGCCGGCGCTGCAGCAGGCGGGCTGAACTCAGCCGGCCGCGCGCGGTCCGCCCCGGCGGCGCAGCGTCCGCTCGGCGCGTTCGCGCACGGCGGGCGGCAAGCGCTTCACCAGGAACGGGATGCCGATCATCAGCAGCGCGAGGTCGTCGGCCCAGCCGAACAGCAGCGCGAGGTCCGGCAGCAGGTCGATCGGGCTGATCGCGTAGAGCGCCAGCGCGACGATCGCCGCCTTTAGCAGGCGCGGCGTCTCGGCGTCGCGCAGCGCGAACGCGAGCAGCACACCGTCGCGGCCGACGGTCTTCAGGAAGGTCCAGACGCGGAGCGGGAACATCGGAGGCGTCCTCCAGGTTCGACGGGCCGATCCCGGACAGATGCGGGCGATGCCCGCGGGTTCAAGCGCCGCGATGCGCGCCCGCGGTCAGCGCACCAGCTGGTTGATCTCGATGATCGGCAGCAGCACCGCCAGCACGATCATCAGCACCACCGCACCCATCACCAGGATCAGCAGCGGCTCGAGCAGGCTGGTCATCGCGAGCGTGCGCCGCTCGACCTCGGACGACAGCGTCTTCGCGGTCCGGTCCAGCATGTCGGGCAGTTCGCCGGTGGCCTCGCCGCTGGCGATCATGTGGATCATCACCGGCGGGAACTGGCCGCCGGCCGCGAGCGCGCGCGACAGGCTCGAGCCCTCGCGCACCCGCGAGATCGCGTCGTCGACGTTGCCGCGCATCGCGTCGTTGGTCAGGGTCTGCGCGCCGGCGTCGAGCGCGCGGATCAGCGGCACGCCGCTCGCCGACAGGATCGCCAGCGTCTGCGCGAAGCGCGCGGTGTTCACGCCCCGGATCAGCCGGCCGAAGAGCGGCGCCGACAGCAGACGGGTGTGCCACGAGAGCCGCAGCGTCGGATTGCGCAGCAGCCAGCGGAAGCCCGCGACGGCCGCCGCGAGCACGATCGCGAGCAGCCATCCCCAGTGGCGGATGAAGTCCGACACCGCGATCAGCACGACGGTGAGCAGCGGCAGCTTCTGCTTGGTCTGCGCGAACACGCCGACCACCTGCGGCACCACATAGGTGAGCAGCGCGATGATCACCGCGATCGCCACGAACGTGACGATCGCCGGATAGGTGAACGCGAGCTTGACCCGCTGCGTGAGCGCGGTCCGCGACTCGACGTAGTCCGCCAGCCGGGACATCACCAGCGCGAGGTCGCCCGACTGCTCGCCCGCGGCCACCAGCGCGCGGTAGACCTCGGGGAAGTCGCGCGGGAACTTGCCCATCGAGGCGGCGAGCGTCTGGCCGGCGACCACCTCGCTGCGGACCGCGGCGAACCGGTCCCGGACCGTGGCGCGCTCGGCCTGCTCGATCACCGCCGCCAGTGCGCGCTCGAGCGGCAGCCGCGCGGACAGCAGGCTCGCGAGCTGCCGCGTGGCCATCGCCAGCTCGGCGTCGCGCAGCCGGCCGCCGATCGTGATCGAGCTCGCGCCGCCGCTGCGCTCCTCGACCGGCGCGACCTGGATCGGCGTGAGCCCGCGCTCGCGCAGCACGCCGCGCGCCTGCTTCGGGCTGTCGGCGTCGACGATCCCCTTCTCGATGCGGCCGGCCGTGGTGGCCGCCTCGAAGCGGTATGCGGGCATGTCAGCGGCGCCGGGCCGCCCCGAGCCGCTGACGCCCCCCCTTGGGGAGCAGCGACCGCAGGGAGCGCGGGGGCCGTTCCATCAGTCTCGGGTCACGCGCACCACCTCGTCGGCCGGGGTGATGCCCGCCTGCACCCAGCGATGGCCGTCGTCGCGCATCGTCTGCATGCCGTTGCGCTGCGCGGACGTCCGGATCTCGCCTTCACCGGCGTTGCGGTGGATCAGCCCGCGGATCTCGTCGTCGACCGTCAGCAGCTCGTAGATGCCGGTGCGGCCCGAGTAGCCTGTCTTGTTGCAGGCGAGGCAGCCGACCGCCCGCCAGCCCTTGGAGATCGGGTCCGGCTGCCTGCACTGCGGGCACAGCTTGCGGACCAGCCGCTGCGCGCCGATGCCCAGCAGCGAGGACGACAGCAGGAACGGCTCGACGCCCATGTCGATCAGCCGCGTGACCGCCGACACCGCATCGTTGGTGTGCAGCGTGGCGAGCACCAGGTGGCCGGTCAGCGAGGCCTGGACCGCGATCTGCGCGGTCTCCAGGTCGCGGATCTCGCCGATCATGATCACGTCCGGGTCCTGCCGCAGGATCGAGCGCAGTGCCTTCGCGAAGGTCATGTCGATCCGCGCGTTGACCTGCGTCTGCCCGATGCCTTCGAGGTCGTACTCGATCGGATCCTCGACGGTCATCACGTTGGTGGTGGTCGAGTCGATCCGCGCGAGCGCCGAATAGAGCGTGGTCGTCTTGCCCGAGCCGGTCGGCCCGGTGACCAGCACGATGCCGTGCGGCTGATGCACCAGCCGGTCGAACTCGCCGAGCGTGGCGGGCGCCATGCCGAGCTTGCCGAGGTCGAGCCGCCCCGCGTCCTTCTCGAGCAGACGCAGCACGGCCCGTTCGCCGTGGCCGGTGGGCAGCGTCGACACCCGGACGTCCACCGGCCGGCCACCGATCCGCAGCGTGATGCGGCCATCCTGGGGCAGCCGTTTCTCTGCGATGTCGAGCTGCGCCATGATCTTGATCCGCGACACCAGCGCGGCGTGCAGCTCGCGCCGCGGCCGCACGACGTCGCGCAGCGAGCCGTCGACGCGGAATCGCACCAGCGAGTAGGTCTCGAAGGGCTCGATGTGGATGTCCGACGCGCCGTCGCGGGCCGCCTGCGTCAGCAGCGCGTTGATCATCCGGATGATCGGCGCGTCGTCCTCGGTCTCGAGCAGGTCCTCGATCTTCGGGATGTCCTGCAGCAGCCGCGACAGGTCGAGGTCGCTCTCCACCTCGTCGACCACCGACGCGGCCGAGCCCTCCTGCTGCGAGTACGCCTTCGCGATCGCGGCCGACAGTTCCGGCGCGGGCTTGCGGACCGGCACGACCCGCAGCGGCAGGGTGCGGCTCAGCTCGGCGATCGCGTGGGGGGGCGTGGCGTCGCCGATCCAGACCTCGATCGCGTCGCCGGACACGCCCGAGACCAGCAGCTGGTTCTGGCGGGCGTAGCCGTAGGGCACGTAGCGGGCGGGAGAGACCTGGCTCATCGCGGCCTCAGTTCGCGGTGGGCCCCGTGCTGCCCGCGGGCGCGGACAGCCGCCGGGGGATGACGATCTCGTTCGGCGCGGTCTGGATCACCGCGCCGTCGCCGCCGGATGTCGGCTGCGCGGCGCCGGGCCGCACGTCCGCCGGCGACGGCGGCAGGCCCGGCGTCGGCGCCTGGCCCGGCTCGGTGCCCGGCGCGGGCGCGGACCGAGGCGCCAC
>JBAXJZ010000277.1:0-5952 GCA_037137595.1 Burkholderiales bacterium
CTTCGGCGACGAGCTCCGCGCCCGTGGTTCCATACGGGGATGAGCAGCGTCCTGATCCGCCACGGCGAGACCGACCTGAACGCGGCCCGCGTGCTGCAGTGGCCCGACACGCCGCTGGGCGAACGCGGGCGGGCGCAGGCCCGCGCACTGGGGGTGCGCTTCGCGACCGCCGAGCCGCGGCCGGTGCTGCTCGCCAGCAGCGACATGGCCCGCGCCCGCCAGACCGCCGAGGCGATCGCCGCGGCCACCGGCCTGCCGGTGCTGGAGTCGCCGCTGCTCGCCGAGCGCAACTTCGGCGATCTGCGCGGGAGGGACTACGACGGGCTGGGCTGGGACCCGATCTCGGACGAGCGCGCGCCGCCGGGGGGCGAGTCGATGGCCGTCTTCCGCGCGCGCGTGGCCGAGGCGCTCGCCTGGCTGCGCTCGGTGCGGCGCGAGGCCGGCGGCGACGTGCTCGCGGTCACGCACGGGCTGGTGATCCGCGTGGCGCTGGCCGAGCACTGCACCTTCGAGTCCGGGCTCGCGGCGCCCGAGCGGCTGTCGAACACCTCGGTGTCGGTGCTCGGACCCGACGCGCCGCACCGGGTCTCGCTGGTGGACTGCAGCCGGCACCTCGATGCCGCCGCGCGCGACGACGGGCGGGGCGTGTCGGGGGTCTGAACGCGCGGGCGTCGGCGCGGACCGTGGGCCGTGCCGGCCCGCCCGCGCCGGTCAGGGCCGGCCGATCGACTCGTAGTCCAGCCCCGCGTCGCGCGCGAGCTTCGGTGTCCACAGGTTGCGGCCGTCGATCACCAGCGGACGATGCAGCAGCGTGCGGATGCGTTCGAAGTCGGGCGTGCGGAACTCGCGCCACTCGGTGACGATCAGCAGCGCGTCGGCACCCTCGAGTGCGCTCATCGGGTCGGGCGCGCAGGTGATCCGCGGATCGGTGCCGAAGATCCGCCGTGCCTCGTCCATCGCCGCCGGGTCGTAGGCCGCGACCGTCGCGCCGCGCCCGAGCAGCCCGGCGATCAGCACCCGGCTCGGCGCCTCGCGCATGTCGTCGGTGTCGGGCTTGAACGCCAGCCCCCAGACCGCGACGTGACGGCCCGCGAAGTCCTCGCCCCAGCGCCGAACCAGCTTGCCGAGCAGCACCGTCTTCTGCGCGTCGTTGGCGGCCTCCACGCCGGCCACCACCCGCAGCTCGCGGCCGAGCGCCGAGGCGGTGCGCAGCAGCGCCTTCACGTCCTTGGGGAAACACGAGCCGCCGTAGCCGGCACCCGCGTAGAGGAAGTGCCGGCCGATCCGCGGGTCCGAGCCGATGCCCTGGCGGACGTGCTCGATGTCGGCGCCGAGCGACTCGGCGAGCAGCGCCAGCTCGTTCATGAACGAGATGCGGGTGGCCAGCATCGCGTTGGCCGCGTACTTCGTGAGTTCGGCCGAGCGCGCGTCCATCACCAGCATCCGCTCGTGGTTGCGCTGGAAGGGCGCGTAGAGCGCGCGCATCAGCAGGATCGCCTGCTCGTCATCGGCACCGACGATGATGCGGTCGGGCCGCATGAAGTCCTCGACCGCCGCGCCCTCCTTGAGGAACTCGGGGTTCGAGACCACCGAGTAGGGCACCGAGCGGCCACGCGCGTGCAGTTCCTCGGCGATCGTGCCGGAGACCCGGTCCGCCGTGCCCACCGGGACCGTCGACTTGTCGACGATCACCTTGTAGTCGGTCATGTGCCGGCCGATGGTGCGTGCCGCGGCGAGCACGTGCTGCAGGTCGGCCGAGCCGTCCTCGTCCGGCGGCGTGCCGACCGCGAGGAACACGATCGTGCCGTGGGCGACCCCCCGCTCGGCGTCGTCGGTGAAGCGCAACCGGCCGGCCGCCGCGTTGCGGGTCACGAGGACATCGAGCCCGGGCTCGTGGATCGGGATCTCGCCGCGCGAGAGCCGCTCGACCCGCAGCCGGTCGACGTCGACGCACATCACGTCGTTGCCCATCTCCGCGAGACAGGCGCCGGAGACGAGGCCGACGTAGCCGGCACCGAAGACGGTGACTTTCATGCCGCGCAGTGGAGCGCACCCGCATGACAGGTCGACGACCCCCCGCCGGCTCCGGGGGCCGCGCGCGCCGGACGTCGTGCGCGCGCCGCGCGCCGCGCGCGCCGTCATCGTCCGGACACGGCGGCGTGCGAGCCTCGCCGGCAGGCGGATGCCGGACCACCGCCGCGGACCGAGCCCTCGATGAACGATTCGCCCTCCCTCGACACCCTGCTCGCGCTGTCCGACGGCGCGCTGGTCGGCGCCTGGCGCTTCCCCGTCGACGGACCGCCGGTGCCGGTCGCGCCGGGCGCGGTGTCGGCCGCGCTCGGGGTCGACGACGGCGTGCTCTGGCTGCACCTGAACCTGTCGAACGCGCGCGCCGCCGACTGCCTGGCCGGCCTGCGCCGGCTGCCCGAGGCGGCGCGCGAGGCCTTCGCCGCGCGCGATCCGTCGCCCTCGCTCGCGGCCTGCGGCGAGGGCGTGTTCGCGACCATGGCCGACGTGGCCTACGACACCGACGGTGACCTGTCCGACCGCACCGTCGTCTGGGCCTGGGCGGACGCGCGGCTCGCGGTCACCGCGCGGCTGCATCCGGCGAGCTGCGTCGAGGCGCTGCGCCAGTCGGTCCGCGAGGGCGAGCGGATCGACCGCGGCGAGGCGGTGGTCGCGCGGCTCTACGACGTCCGGGGCGAGCGGTTGCGCGCGGTGGTCGACGGCCTCGCCGCGCGGCTCGACGAGCTCGAGGACGCGGTGCTCGACCCGCGCCTCGACGCGCGGCGCGAGCCGCTCGGGCGCCTGCGCCTGCTCGGCGCGCGGGTGCGCCGCTTCGCGGCCTCCGACCGCACGGTGCTCGACCGGTTCGTCGCACGGCCGCCGCAGGGCCTGTCGCGCCGCGCGCTCGAGCGCTTCGCCGCGGTGGCCGCGGATCATGCGGTGCTGCTCGACGAGATCGGCGAGCTCGTCGAGCGCGCGCACCTGCTGCAGGTCGAGCTCGCGTCCACGGTCGCCGAGGACACCAACCGCAAGATGGCGGTGCTGAGCACGATCTCCGCGGTGCTGATGCCGATGACCGTCGCCACCGGCCTGTGGGGCATGAACACCGGGGGCGTGCCCGGCGGCGAGGACACGGCGGGGTTCTGGTGGGTGACGGTGCTGGTGATCGGCGCCGGCCTGCTCACGCTCTGGCTGCTGCGCCGGTTCCGGCTGCTCTGACCCGGACGGAGCCTCGGGACGGCGGCGGGAGCGTGCACAATCGCGGCGTCCAGGCCACCGCTCCGGAGACCGCGTGCCCCGTCCCGTCCGCCTCGTCGGCAAGCTGCTGCTCGTCCTCGGCGCCGCGCTCGCGCTCGGCGCGCTCGCGATCCAGGCCACCGGCCACGGCTACATCTGGCACGCGCTGTCGGCCACCTACCTGAAGGGCCACGCGACCGCGCACATCGACGATGCCGACGAGTTCGCGCAGCGCGTCGCCGCCACCGGCACGCCGGTGCCCTGGCCGCGCGACGCGCGCTACAACCGCGATCCGCTCGACGCCGGCACGCTCGCGCACCTGCGCGCGCACGGCAGCGCGGCCTTCCTGGTCGCGCAGGACGGCGCGCTGCTGCACGAGTCCTACTTCGCGCCCTACGACGCCGACAGCCGCACCAACTCGTTCTCGGTCGCGAAGACGATCACCACGATGCTGGTCGGTGTCGCGGTCGGCGACGGCGCGATCTCCGGCTTCGACGCGCCGCTGACCGAGCGCCTGCCCGAGTACGCCGACGACCCGCGCGGCCGCCGCGCGACCGTCTCGCAGCTGTCCGCGATGAAGGCCGGGCACGACTGGACCGAGCACTACTACCTGCCGCTCAACGTCACCACCGAGCTCTACTTCGGCGGCGACGCCGCAGGCCTCGTTCTCGGCCGCGGCTTCGAGCGCGACCCGGGCAGCGCGTTCGAGTACAGCAGCGGCTCGACCCAGCTGCTCGGCGTGTTCCTGCAGCGCGCGCTGGCCGCGCGCGAACCCGGCCTGACGGTCACCGAGCACCTGTCGCGCGCGCTGTGGAAGCCGCTCGGCATGGCCCGCGACGCGATCTGGACGCTCGACCGGGAGGGCGGCATCGAGCGCACCTACTGCTGCGTGTTCGCGACCGCGCGCGACTTCGCGCGGCTCGGCCAGCTGCTGCTGCAGGACGGCGAGTGGAACGGCCGGCGGATCCTGCCGTCCGCCTTCGTCGAGCGGATGCGCACGCCGGACCTCGTGCCCTTCTACGGCCATTCGCTGTGGCTCGACACCGCCTACGCCCATCCGTTCTGGCTGATGCAGGGGCACCAGGGCCAGTACGTGATCGGCGTGCCGTCGAAGCGCCTGGTGGTGGTGCGTACCGGCCGGTTCCGCGACAAGGACACGAAGGGGCCGGGCGGCGTGCTGCCGGCCGAGGTCTACCGGTACGTCGACCAGGCGGTGGCGCTGGCGGGCCGCTGAGGCCGTCTCCGGACCGGATCCGCCCGCGCGGCGCGCACGGGATCGCGGCAGGCGCCGCGGGTCAGATCTGGCGCAGCCAGACCTCGCCGATCGAGTGGTCCGGCCGCTTGCGCAGGACCACGTGCGCGCGCTCGCGCGAGGGCAGGATGTTCTCCTGCAGGTTCACCAGGTTGATGTCGCGCCAGATGCCGAGCGCCACCTCGCGCGACTGCTCCGCGTCGAGGTCCTTGTAGTGGTGGAAGTAGGACGTGGGGCTCTGGAAGACCGTGCGCTGCAGCTTCTGGAAGCGCCGCACGTACCACTCCTGGATGTGCTCGACGTCCGCGTCCAGGTAGAGCGAGAAGTCGAAGAAGTCCGAGACGATGATCGACGGCGAGCGCCCGCCCTCGAGCGTGCCGGTCTGCAGCACGTTCAGGCCCTCGAAGATCAGGATGTCCGGCCGTTCGACCACCGTGCGCTCGCCCGGGACGATGTCGTAGCCCTGGTGCGAGTAGACCGGCGCCTCGACGTGGTCCGCGCCGGCCTTCAGGTCGGCCAGGAACTCGATCATCCGCCGCCGGTCGTAGCTCTCGGGGAAGCCCTTGCGCTTCATCAGCCCGCGCTCGAGCAGGGTGGCGTTCGGATACAGGAAGCCGTCGGTGGTGACCAGCGCCACCGACGGATGGTCCGGCCAGCGGGCGAGCAGCGCCTGCAGCGTCCGCGCGAACGTGCTCTTGCCGACCGCGACCGAGCCGGCGATGCCGATCACGTAGGGCCGGCGACCCACCAGCCGGCCGAGGAACTCGTCCTTCACGCCCGACAGCGCGCGGGCCGAACGGAAGTGCAGGTTCAGCAGCCGCGACAGCGGCAGGTAGATCTGCACCACGTCCTCGAGCGAGACCTGCTCGAGCACGCCGCGCAGCGCGGCGAGGTCCGACTCGCCGAGCGTGAGCGGCGTGCTCGCGCGCAGCGCGGCCCATTCGTCGCGGGCGAAGACTTCGTAGGCGGAGAACTCCGTGCCGGTCGCGGGATCCATGGGGCGGGAGCTTACCCGAGCTCCGTCGTGCCGGCGCCGCACCGGATCGGCGAGGGGTCGGGCTGGCGTACACTCGGACGCGACCCCGTCGAGACCGCGTCCGATCCGAGACGCTTCGTGTCCGACGGACCGCCCCGAACCCGAATGATCCCGACCGACGCTCCGCTCCGAACCGTCGCGCCTGCGCGCGACGTCCGCGCATGAAGGGCTTCCTGAGCCTGCTGGTCGTCGCGAACCTGCTGCTCTTCGCCTGGTTCCGCGGCTGGATGGCGCCGTTCGGCGGCGACGGCCGCGACCCGCAGCGGATCGAGCGGCAGGTCGCGCCGGAGCGGCTGCGCGTCGTCTCCGGACCGAAGCCTGCTTCGGGCGGCGCGGCGACGCCGGCGGCCGGCGGCGGCGCAACGACCCCGGCCGCGCCGGGCGCGGCCGCGTCGGCGACCGCAGCCCCGGCCGGTCCCGC
>JBAXJZ010000278.1:0-5951 GCA_037137595.1 Burkholderiales bacterium
GGAGGTCTGGATCGCCTTCGAGTTGATCTCGTAGGCGCGCTGGGTCTGGATCATCGAGACCAGCTCCTCGACGACGTTGACGTTCGAGGTCTCGACGTAGCCCTGGCTGATCGAGCCGTGGCCGTTCAGGCCCGGCGTGCCGACCGTCGGCGTGCCCGACGCGTTGGTCTCGCGGAACAGGTTCTGGCCGAGCGGGTCCAGGCCGGCCGGGTTCACGAAGGTCGCGGTCTGGACCGCACCGACCTGCGTGGGCGACGCGTTGCCCGGCGTGAGCGCGGTCACCACGCCGTCGGCGCCGATCGTGATCGAGGTGGCGTTGGCCGGCAGCGTGACCGGCGGCGACAGCGGATAGCCGTTGATCGTCACCAGCTGGCCCTGCGCGTCGACCTTCAGGGAGCCGTCGCGGGTGTAGGCGGTGGTGCCGTCGGGCATCGTGACCTGCAGGAACCCGTTGCCGTTGATGGCCATGTCCAGCGGGTTCTCGGTCTTGTTCAGGTTGCCCTGGGTGAAGAGCCGGCTGGTGCCCACCGGCCGCACGCCCGTGCCCAGCTGGAGCCCGGTGGGCAGCGTGTTCTGCTGGGTCTCCGCCGCGCCCGTCTGGCGCAGGTTCTGGTAGAGCAGGTCCTCGAACTGGACCGTCGCCTTCTTGTAGCCGTTGGTGCCGACGTTGGCGAGGTTGTTCGAGATCGAGTCGAGCTGCATCTGCTGCGCGTCGAGCCCGGTCTTGGAAATCCACAGCGAACGGATCATGGCGGGAATCCTTGCGGTCAGCCGTTCGGCGTGAGCAGCTTCGCGGCGCGCTGCTCGTTGCTTTCGGCGGTCTGGAGCATCTTCATCTGCATCTCGAACTGGCGGGCCGCGGCGATCATCCCGACCATCGACTCGACGGGATTGACGTTGCTGCCCTCGACCGCGCCCGAGACCACGCGGACCGCCGGGTCCGGCGGCAGCGGGTCGCCGCCGGCCGCGCGCATCAGGCCGTCGGCCCCCTTGCGCAGCTCGCCCGGCGGGGCGTTCACCAGCTTGATCTGGCCGACCGGGGTCGGCGGCGTCGTGCCCTGCTTCGCGGTCACCGTGCCGTCGGCGCCGATCGTCACCTCGGCGCCCTGCGGCACCGTGATCGGCCCGCCGTCGCCCATCACCGGAAAGCCCGACTTCGTCTGCAGCGTGCCGTCGGCCGACAGCTCCAGGCTGCCGGCGCGCGTGTAGGCCTCGTTGCCGTCCAGGCCCTGGACCGCGATCCAGCCCTGGCCGCGGACGGCGACGTCGAGCCCGCGGCCGGTCCGCGACAGCGGACCCTCGGCCGCGTCGAATCCGGCGGTGGCCTCCAGCGCGTGGACGCGCGTCGGCCGGCCCTGACCCTGGATCGGCACCGCGCGGAACGCGGTGAGGTCGGCGCGGAAGCCGTCGGTGCTCGCGTTCGCGAGGTTGTTGGCGAGCGCGTCCTGGCGCGCCATCGTCGCCTTCGCGCCCGACATCGCGGTGTAGATCACGCGGTCCATCGCGGCCTCCGGTCAGGGTCCAGCGTCGTCGTCAACGCAGGTTGACGATGGTCTGCAGCAGCTGGTCGTGTGTCTTGATCGTCTGCGCGTTGGCCTGGTAGACCCGCTGCGCGGTGATCATGCTGACCAGCTCGGCCGTCAGGTCGACGTTCGAGTTCTCGACCGAGCCCGCCTCGAGCGAACCCAGGATGCCGCTGCCCGGCGCGCCCAGCGTCGGCTGGCCGGCGCCCGCGCCCTCGACCCAGGCGTTGTTGCCGAGCGGCACCAGGCCCTGCGGATTCACGAAGTTCGCCAGCACGATCTGGCCCTGCGGCCGGGTCTGTCCGTTCGAGTAGCGGCCGATCAGCGTGCCCGAGTCGTCGGCGGTGAAGCCGGAGAGCCGACCGGTGCCGTAGCCGTCCTGCGTGATCTCGGTCGTCGCGAAGGTCGCGCCGAACTGGGTCGCGCTGGTCAGGTTGACGCCGTAGGTCATGTTCCCGCCCGCATCGGCGCCGACCGGGATCGTCAGGTTGAACGGGCCGGTCGGAGAGGTCACCAGGCCGCCGGTGTCGAACTGCAGCGTGGCGGCGATGCCTGCGATGTCGGTGCCGTCGGCGGCCGCGCGGACCTCCCAGCTGTTGGCGGCGGCCTTGCGGTAGAACAGCGTCACCTGGTGGTCGCGGCCGAGCGAGTCGTAGACCGTCATCGACATCGCGCTGTGGTAGGTCTTCGGATTCGCCGAGTCGAACGGCAGGGTGATCGGCGTGTCGCGCGCGTCGAGGTTCATCTGCACGCGGGCCAACGCGGTCGGCTTCGGCGAGATGTCGGCGGTGCTGATCCGCAGTTCGGTCGGCGTGCCGTTGCTCACCGTGCCGGCCGTGTCGATCTGGTAGCCGGTCAGGCGCGCGCCCTGGGCGGTGACGATGTAGCCGTCCTTGTCCATGCGGAACTGGCCGTTGCGGGTGTACTGGACCGCGCCGTCCATCGTCGTGCGGAAGAAGCCGCGACCGTTGATCGCCATGTCGAGCGGGTTCTGGGTCGACACGATGTCGCCCTGCGTGAACTGCTGGGCGACGCTCGAGACCGCGACGCCGATGCCGGTGGTCGCGGCCGACAGGCCGGTCAGCGAGTTCGCGTACATGTCGGCGAATTCCACGCGCGAGGACTTCGCGCCGACGGTGTTGGCGTTCGCGACGTTGTTGCCGATCACGTCCAGGTTCTTGGCGGCGGCGCTCAGGCCGGACAGGCCGTGCTGGAAGCTCATTCGGAAGGACTCCTGCCAGGGGGAAGAGGGTTCGGGTGGTTCAGAGGATGGCCTTGACGTCGTCGAGGCCGCGCGTGCCGTACGGGCCCAGCTGCAGCGTGACGCCCGCGGTGCCGCGGGTGACCGCCTGGACCGGCGCGGCGGCCAGCGTCGTCGCGTTCACCGCGTCGTTGCCGTTCACGGCGGTGACGCGGATGCGGTAGTTGCCGGGGTCGGCGGACGACAGCAGCCCGGTGCGGCCGTCCCAGCCGAAGGTCTGCAGGCCGGCGGGCATCGCGCCGAGCTTGCGGGTGTCGACCACCGCGCCCTTGGCGTCGAGGACCTCGACCGTGACGCCGGTGGCGGCCGCGTCGAGCTGGAAGCCCGCCTTCGCGGTGCCGTCCTTCGGCAGCGTCATCGTGTCGCCCTCGACCAGCACGCTGCGGCCGACCATCGCCGCGGCGTCGGTCGCACTGCCGGCGGCGTTGCGCTCGACCAGCTTCGCGAGCGCGGTGTTCATCTTGTCGATGCCCTTGACCGTGTTGATCTGGGCCATCTGCGACGTGATCTGCGCGTTGTCCGCGGGATTCAGCGGGTCCTGGTTCTTCATCTGCGCGACCAGCAGCTTCAGGAACCGGTCCTCGGTCTCGTCGGCGCTGGCCGCGCCGCCGGTGCTCGAGGCGGTGCCGGTCGCGGCGCTGCCCTCGGCGGTGCCGCGCAGCTGCGTCAGCAGCGCGTCGAAGCTGGCGGCGCCGGTGCCGCCGACCCCGGTGCCCGAGGCGGCCGGGTTCGCGGACGACGAGGCCGCCGCGGCGGCTGCGGCGGCGGCCGTCGACGGGGTGCTCTGGGTGGCAGTGATGCTCATGCGGCGGGCTCCGGATGCGGCGCGACGGTCACGACTGGCCCATCTGCAGCGTCTTCTGCAGCAGCTGGCGCGCGGTGTTCATGACCTCGACGTTGTTCTGGTAGGAGCGCGACGCGGAGATCATGTTCACCATCTCCTCGACCACGTTCACGTTCGACTGGGTGATGTAGCCGGTCTGGTCGGCCATCGGGTGGCCGGGCTCGTAGACCCGCTTGGCCGGCGCGGTGTCCTCGATCACCGAGGCGACACGCACGCCCGCGCCGCCGTCCTGCGTCGGCTGGCTCTGGAAGACCACCTGGCGGGCCTTGTAGCTCTGGCCATCCGGGCCGGCGACCGAATCGGCGTTCGCGAGGTTGCTGGCGACGACGTTCAGCCGCTGGCTCTGCGCCGAGACCGCGCTGCCCGAGATGTTGAAGACCTTCATCAGCGACATGGCGATGCTCCCGAGGGTCCGTCCGCTCACTCGCCCCGGATCGCCGACAGCAGCGTCCGGACCGAACCGTTGATGAAGCGCAGGCCCGCCTCGTAGCGGACCGCGTTGTCGGCGAAGTTCGCGCGCTCGCGGTCGAGGTCGACGGTGTTGGCGTCGACGCTCGGCTGCTCGGTGCGCAGGTACTTCAGCGCCGTCGAGTCGATCCGGCCGGCGCCGGCCGGCGCCCCCCCGAGATGGCCCGAATGGGTCGTGGCGACGGCCGAGGCGGTCGCGGCCGGCGTCGCCGGCTTCGTGCCGGTGGCCTCGGCCAGCGCCGCCTTGAAGTCGAAGTCGCGTGCGGCGTAGGCCGGCGTGTCGGCGTTCGCGATGTTCCCGGCGATCACCTTCTGCCGCTCGGCGCGCAGCAGCAGCGCACGACCGTGGAAATCGATCGACTCGGTCAGTCGGCTGGTGCTCATGTCGACGGGCTCCGGTCGGGGGTCATGGCCGCAATGGTCGCCGCGGTCGCCGGAACTTAAGCGCCGAAAAGCGGCGCGGCGCGCCCGCTGATCGGCCCCGGGCACCGTGCCGCCCCGCGTACGCTCGCGGTCATCGAGCCCGCCTCGTCCCGGACGCCCGACCCATGAACCGCCCCGCCCTCCGCACCGCTCCGACACGCCGCGCGCGTCGCGCACTCGCCGCCGCGCTGGCCGGCGCCGCGCTGGCCGCCGCCGCCCCGTCGGTCGCGTTCGCCCAGCAGACGCTACCGATCGGCGTCGACGCGATCCGCGCCTTCGTCGAGCGGCAGGCCCCGCCCGGCGCCGGCCGCGTCGACGTGCAGATCGGCCAGCTCGATCCGCGGCTGCAGCTCGCTCCCTGCGCGCGCGTCGAGCCCGCGTGGCCGGCCGGCACCCGCGCATGGGGTCGCGGCGCGATCGCCCTGCGCTGCGTGGACGGCGCCAGCTGGTCGGTGTCGCTGCCGGTGAACGTGGTGGTGCGCGGCCGCGCGGTGGTCGCCGGCGAACCGCTCGCGGCGGGCGCCGCCCCCGCAGGTGCGTCGCTGCGCCTGGAGGAGGCCGAGCTCACCCGCGAGCCGGGCACGCCTGTCACCGATCCGGCGCAGCTCGTCGGCAAGACCTTGATCCGCCCGGTGCAGGCCGGGCAGGTTCTCAGGCTGGAGCACCTGCGTGCGACCCAGACGGTGGCGCCCGGCGATCCGGTGCGCATCCAGCTGGTCGGTCAGGGCTTCGTCATCCAGGCCGACGGCCAGGCGCTCGCGGGAGCGGGCGACGGCCAGCCGATCCGGGTCCGGACCGAAAACGGTCGGATCCTCTCCGGAACGCTGCGCGGACGCACGGTCGAGGTGAGGATCTGAACGGAGGCTCCGGAGCGGCTAAGCGACGGTCTGGGCCCGTGCAACACCGCTATTCCAGGCTAAAGTCCGGGAACGAAGCGCCGATAATGGAACCTGAGGGGCGCTGCGACGTGCCCCGCAGGAGAAAGCGATGAAGATCGGACCTACACCCAACGATGGCCTCCGTGCCGACGGCGCCAAGCCGGTCGGCACCGAGCGTCCGTCGCCGGTCCGGACCGGATCCGGCTCGGAACCGGTGTCGTCGCCCGTCGGCGTCGACCGCGTCTCGCTGTCCGGAGGCGGCGCGTCGGTGCTCGGCGAATCCGCGACGGTGCCGCCGTTCGACGACAAGAAGGTCGAACAGGTCCGGCAGATGATCGCCGAGGGCCGCTTCCCGGTCGACGCCAGGCGCGTCGCCGAGTCGCTGCTCGCCGATTCGCGCGACATCCTCGGCCTGAAGCCGACCACGCCGTGACCCCTCCGACGCCGGGCAGCGCGGCCGCGACCGCCGAACGCGCGATCTCGGCGCTCGAGTCGCTGCTGGCGGAACAGCGCCGCGCGCTCGTCGCCGGCGACGTCGCCGGCCTGGAGGCCGT
>JBAXJZ010000279.1:0-5950 GCA_037137595.1 Burkholderiales bacterium
CACCGGGAGGCCCGCGGCGATCAGCCCCCAGCCCGCGTCGTGCCAGCGCAGGTCGACCGGCGTGTCGCGCATCAGCGCGACCAGGCGCGCGATCAGGTCGTCGCCCCCGGTGGGCGGGCCGCCCGCGGGGCGCGCGGCGGGCGCCGCGCCGTCGAACAGGACCACCAGCGCGAGGCCGGCGGCCACCAGGGCGGCGGGAACGGACACGGGCTTCATCGGGCGACCTCCTCGTCGGCATCCGTCGTGGGACGTCTTCCCCGATGGTCCCCGCGGCCCCCGGGCGCGAGCGTGACAAAAGTCACGGTCGATGCGCCTGGGGCCCGGACGCGGCGGCGTCCGACCGACCGGCGGCCACGCGGCCGCGCGGCTCGCGACCTCTGTGAGGCCGGCACGCGCCGCTTTGCGCCGTGGCCGCGTCTGTGGTCCGATGCGGGAGACGGGCGCGCCGCGCCCGCGATCAGGGAGAGGCCGCGATGAGCGCCGGTCTGCCGTTGGGCATCCTGTCGGTCCTGTCGACCGTCGTCGTCGCGACCTGGGCGCTGAAGGGCCCGGGCGCGCCCGGGCCGCGGCGCGCGGTGGGCCTCGTCTGGGGCGTGCTGCTCGTCGGCTGCTGGGCGACGCTGCTCGCCGCCGGCGCGGACGGGCCGTCCGGCCCGAACGCGACCGCGCTCGCCTTCGTGGTGGCGCTGGTGGGACTCTTCGTGCCGCAGCTGCAGCGCTGGACGACCCGCGCGCGCCGCTGAGCGCGGCCGGCGTCAGCCGCCGACCAGCGCGGTGACGCCGACGGTGGCGAGCGCCGCACCGATCCAGGCGCCCGCGCGCTTGAGGAGCGCGGTGTCGAGCCCGCCGCCCGGCACCGCCGCCGGCCGGGCGAAGCCGAGCACGAACGCATGCGCGGGCAGCGCCACCAGCAGCAGCGTGCCCGCGACCAGGCCGACGTCGAAGGCCGCGCCGCTGCCGCCGAAGCGGTCCCAGAGGAGCGGCCACGCCAGCGCGGAGAACACGCCGGCCGCGGCCGCGGTCCAGGGGGTGGCGACGATGCGCACGGCGGCGCGCCCTATTGCGCCTCGAGGCCGATCTTCTTCGAGATCGCGCCGTACCGCGCGATCTCGGAGCGCACCTGCTTCTGCGCGGTCTCGGTCGAGGTGATGTCGATGACGTTGCCCTGCCGGTCCATCTGCTCCTTCGTCTCGGGCGCGGCGAACGCCGCGACGATCGCCGCGTGCACGCGCTGGACGTCGGCGGCGCTCATGCCCTTCGGGCCCAGCATCGCGAACCACGCCTCGGTCCTGAACTTCCCGAAGCCCTGCTCGGCGAAGGTGGGGATGTCGGGCGCGGCGGCGAGACGCTTGTCCGCGACCACGCCGAGCGCCTTCAGCGCGCCGCTCTTCACGTGCTGCGCGACCGACGGCAGCGCGGCGATGCCCCAGTCGACGTGGCCGCCGAGCAGGTCGGTGACCATCGGGCCGACGCCCTTGTACGGGATGTGGCGCGACTGCAGCCCGAACTCGTCGAGGAACATCGCGGGGGCGAGATGCAGGATGGTGCCCGCGCCGCTCGACGCGTAGGTGATCGCGTCGCCCTTGGCCTTCAGCACGGTCGCCAGCTCCCTGGCGTTCGACACGCCGAGCTTGGGCGTGGCGACCATCACCAGCGGCGTGGTGCCGAGGATGGCGATCGGCGTGAAGTCGTCGGGCATCGCGAAGGGCAGCGTCTTGTGGATGCTGGGGAAGATCGCGACGTTGTTCGAGACCACCGACAGCGTCGCGCCGTCGGGCGCCGCGCGCACCAGCTGCTGCAGGCCGACGATGCCGCCCGCGCCCGGCTGGTTCTCGACGATGACGCTCGCGCCGATGGCCTTCGAGAAGGCCGGTGCCATCGCGCGGGTGATCGCGTCGACGCCCGAGCCGGTGGCGTTGGGCAGGATGAACTTCACGACCTTGTCCTGCGCGGACGCGGCGAAGGGCGCGGCGGGCAGCGACAGCGCGGCGAGGGCCTGCAGCGCGCGGCGGCGGGTGGGGTGGGTCGGGGTCATGGTCGTCTCCGTCGTCGTTGGGATCCGGAAGCGGGCGGATGGTACTCCGAACGGGGCCGCGCTCCGCGGGCGCGGCGCCGGGCGCGGGGTCGCTCGGCGCGGTGCGGCCTCGGCCTCAGCCGCGGCCTCAGCCGATCGAGCCGGCGTCGCGCAGCGCGGCGATCCGCGCGTCGTCGTAGCCGAGCCCGCGCAGCAGCGCGTCGGTGTGCTCGGCGCGGCGCGGCGGGTCGAGCCGCACGCCGAGCCGCTCGCCGGCGAGCGTGACCGGCAGCAGCGCGGCCGGCACGGTCTCGCCGGCCTTCGGCCCGTCGGGCACGACCACGTCGGCGAGCGCGCCGGTGGCGACCAGGTGCGGGTCGTCGAACAGCTCCTCGGGCCGGCGGATCGGCGCGAACGGCAGGCCCGCGCGCTCGAAGATCGCGGCGAGCTCGGCCGCGCCGCGCGACGCGAGCCGCTCGCGCAGCGCCGGGATCAGCGTCGCGCGCGCGAGCACGCGCTGGTTGTTGGTGGCGAGCGCGGGGTCCGCCTTCAGGTCGGCGAAGCCGAGCACGTCGCAGAACACCGCCCACTGCGGGTCGCTGACGGCCGCGAGGAAGATCTGCCCGCCGTCCTTCACGGTGAACACGTCGTAGATCGCCCAGGCGCTGATCCGCTCGGGCATCGGCGCGGCCGGCACGCCGGTGACCGCGAACTGCAGCATGTGCTGGCCGACGAGGAACACGTTGTTCTCGAACAGCGCCGACTGCACCTCCATGCCGCGGCCGGTGATGCCGCGCTGGAGCAGCGCACCCAGCACGCCGATCGCGCCGAACATCCCGCCCATGATGTCGTTGACGCTGGTGCCGGCGCGCAGCGGGTCGCCCGGCCGGCCGGTCATGTAGGCGAGGCCGCCCATCATCTGCACCACCTCGTCGAGCGCGGTGCGGTGCTCGTAGGGGCCGGGCAGGAAGCCCTTCGCGCTCACGTAGACGAGGCGCGGGTTCGCCTCGGACAGCGACGCGTAGTCCAGCCCGTACTTGCGCATCGTGCCGGGCCTGAAGTTCTCGACGACCACGTCCGCGCTCGCGGCCAGGTCGCGCGCCACCGCCGCGCCCTCGGCCGAGTGCAGGTCGATCTCGATGCTCCGCTTGTTCCGGTTGAACATCGGGAAGAAGCCCGCGCCCGCGCCGAGCAGCCGACGCGTGTTCTCGCCGCCGAGCGGCTCGACCTTGATCACCTCGGCGCCGAGGTCGGCGAGCACCATGCCGCAGGTCGGCCCCATCACCATGTGGGTGAACTCGACGACGCGCACGCCCGCGAGGGGCTGCGGGGCGGCGGTGGGGCGGGGGTCGCGCGGGGCGCGGGCGGCGGGATCGGGGCGGTCGGAGGTCGGCATCCCGCGGACTCTAGTCGGTCCGCCGCGGTCCGCACAACGCGCGACCGCCCGGCCTCAGCGCCCCGGGATCCAGTCCGTCCCGGCGAGCGGCACCCCGGCCATCGCCGCGGCCTCGACGGTGAGCGCCGCCAGGTCCTCGCGCTCGAGGTGATGGACGTCCTGCTTGCCGCAGGCGCGTGCGATCGTCGAGACCTCCATCGCCATCGTCTTCAGGTAGTTGCGCACGCGGCGCGCGCCCACCGGCGGCTGCAGCCGCTGCTCGAGCACGGCGTCCTGCGTGGTCACGCCCACCGGGCAGCGGCCGGTGTGGCAGTGGTGGCAGAAGCCGGGCGCGGTGCCCAGCGCCGCGTAGTCGGCGGTGCAGTCCACGTGCTCGCCGCCGCTGCCGTCGGCGCGCGCGTCGCGGATCCACGACTCGCTGTTGCAGCCCAGCGCCATCAGCACGCCCTGCCCGATCGACACCGCGTCGGCGCCCATCGCGAGCGCCTTGGCGACGTCGGCGCCGGTGCGGATGCCGCCGGAGACGACGAGCTGCACCTGGCCCTTCATGTTCAGGTCCTCGAGCGCATCCACCGCCTGCCGGACCGCGGCCAGCGTGGGGATGCCCACGTGCTCGATGAACACCGTCTGCGTCGCCGCGGTGCCGCCCTGCATGCCGTCGACGACGACCACGTCAGCGCCCGCGTGGACCGCGAGCTTCACGTCGTGGAAGGTCCGCGTGGCGCCGACCTTCACGTAGATCGGCTTCTCCCAGTCGGTGATCTCGCGCAGCTCGCGGATCTTGATCGCGAGGTCGTCGGGGCCGGTCCAGTCGGGATGGCGGCAGGCGCTGCGCTGGTCCACGCCCTCGGGCAGCGTGCGCATCGCGGCCACCCGCGGGTTCACCTTCTGGCCGAGCAGCATGCCGCCGCCGCCAGGCTTGGCGCCCTGGCCGATCACCACCTCGATCGCGTCGGCACGCCGGACGTGGTCGGGGTCGAAGCCGTAGCGCGAGGGCAGGCACTGGTAGACCAGCGTCTTCGACGAGCCGCGCTCCTCCTCGGTCATCCCGCCGTCGCCGGTGGTGGTCGAGGTGCCGGCCTCGGTCGCCGCGCGGCCGAGCGCCTCCTTCACGTTCGCCGACAGCGAGCCGAAGCTCATGCCGGCGATGGTGATCGGGATCGCGAGCTCGACGGGCTTCGTCGCGAAGCGCGTGCCCAGCACCGTCTTCGTCGAGCAGCGCTCGCGGTAGCCCTCGAGCGGATAGCGCGACAGCGACGCGGCGAGGAACACCAGGTCGTCGAAGTGCGGGACCTTGCGCTTGGCGCCGAGCCCCCGGATCTCGTAGAGGCCGGTGGCCGACGCGTGGCGGATGTAGTCGAGGGTGCGGGCGTCGTAGCCCCAGCTCTCCTCGCGCTGGATCTTCATCGTCAGTACTCCTGGTTCGCGTCGACGTTCCAGTGGTAGAGGGACCGGGCGGAGGCGATGCGCCTGAAGCCGCGCGGGTCGTGCGACAGGCCCGCCTGCGCGAGCAGGCCGGCGACCGTGGTGTAGTCGTCGTCGGTCATCACCTCGAAGCGTGCGTCCGAACCCAGCGACTTCACCTCGCCGCGCACGTAGATCACCGCCTCGTAGAGCGAGTCGCCGAGCGCGTCGCCCGCGTCGCCGCAGACCACCAGCCGGCCCGCCTGCGCCATGAACATCGAGAACGGGCCGACGCTGCCGCCGACCACGATGTCCGCGCCCTTCAGCGAGATCCCGCAGCGCAGCCCGCAGTCGCCCTCGACCACCAGGAGGCCGCCGCGCGCGGACGCGCCCGCCGACACCGACGCGAAGCCCTTCACGCGCACCGTGCCGCTCATCATGTTCTCGGCCACGCCCGGCCCGGCATTGCCGTGCACGACGACGGTGGCGTGCTTGTTCATCCCCGCCGCGTAGTAGCCGGCGTGACCGGCGATGTCGACGTGCACCGGCGCGTCCAGCCCGACCGCGATCGAGTGCGCGCCGTCGGGCCGCTCGATGCGCACGCGCTCGACCTCGCCGAGCTCCCTGTGCAGGAAGCGGTTGACCTCGCGCAGCGGCGTGACGCCCAGATCGAAGACACGCGTGCTCATGCCGCGGCCCGCCAGACGTGGATCTTCTCGGGCTGCGGCTCGTAGAGCTTCGCCGACGCCACGCCCGGCAGGTGCGCGAGCGAGCGGTACTCCGAGGCGATCGCCACCCAGTCGTCGGTCTCGGCCACCAGCGCGGGCTTGCAGGCGAAGGAGTCGCGGACGATGGCGAGCGCGTCGTGCGTGCCCATCAGGAAGGTGTAGAAGCCGTCGAGCTCGTCGAAGCCCTTGGTGAGCGCGGTCTCCAGCGAGTCGCCCTCTCTCATCCGCCATTCGAGCCAGCGGCAGGCGGCCTCGGTGTCGCAGTCGCCGTCGAAGGCGATGCCCAGCGGCTCGAGCCTGCGGCGCAGCGAATACGGGTTGGACAGCGAGCCGTTGTGCACCAGGCACCAGTCCTCGCCGGCGGTGTAGGGATGGGCGTTCTCGGGCGTGACCGCGGATTCGGTGGCC
>JBAXJZ010000280.1:0-5949 GCA_037137595.1 Burkholderiales bacterium
AGCAGCGAGCCCAGCCGGCCGAGGCCCGTGATCGCGGCGGGCTCGAACGGTCCGACGGTGCGCTCCAGCGTCAGCGCGCCCAGCGCGCGGCCGCCGGCCACCAGCGGCACCGAGCAGACCGCGGCCGACTGGCCGACGCGGGCGAGCTGCGCCTGCGCGACGTTGACCGGCATCTCGCGGCTCGGCAGCGCGGGCGACGCGACGCAGGCGCCCTGGTCGAGCGCCTCGTCCATCGCGGTGGCGATCGGCGCGAGCACCTCGGGCGAGGGCCGCGAGCCGACGCCGTCGGACAGCACCGCGACGCGCGACCCGGAGCGCTTCGCCCAGCCGAACGCCACCCGCGTGCAGCGGTGCTGGCGGGCCAGCGTCGCCACCAGCGCGTGCAGCGCGTCGTCGAGCGAACCGGCATCCGCGACCACCGCCTGGCATTCGAGCATCCACGCGAGTTCGATCGGCGAGGCAACGGTGCGGCCGGGCGCAGGCCGCTGTGCATCGGTGTCGGCGTCGGCGCGGATCCCGGCGGCCGATGGCGGCCCGTCGTCCGACGGCGCGCCGGCCGGCGACGCGGCGGGCGCGTCGGCGCGGGTCGGCCGGTCGCGGTAGATCAGCGACGCCGGCAGGCCCGGGCCGGCCACCGTGGGGCCGTCGGGCGGCCGGACCCCGGTCGCCGCCTCGATGCGGCCCGACGCACGCACCGGCGCGCGCGGGGTCCGATCGAGCGAGTCGACGATCCGGTCGAGGTCGTCCTCGATGCCGGCGGCGCGGCTCGACATCGCCGGTCGCGCGTGCAGGCGCGCATGCCAGCGGAACAGCGCGTCGCCGACGACCGAGGGCGCGCCGTCGAAGCGCAGCGCGACCACCGCGCCCAGCGTGTCGCCGATCATCACCCGGAGCCCGACCAGGCGCTGCGGTCCCGCCTCGGCGTCGATGCGCTCGTCGATGGCGCGCGGGTCCGAGCACAGCCGCAGCACGGCCTGGCGCAGCGCCGGCGGCGGCGTGCCGCCGGGCGGCCAGACCGCCAGCTGCGTCGCTTCGCCGTCGGTCCCGGGCAGCGCGAGCAAGGCGGCCGTGAGCATCGGCTCGGCGCGACAGCCGGCCTCGAACGACGCGGCCAGACCGGCGACGTCGGTCCACGCCCGCCCGAGGGCGGGCGTCCGGGTCGGGGCCGGGGTCAGCGTGGTCGTGTCGGCGGTCATCGTTCGGTCGGGCGCGCGCGACCCCGGGGCGCAGGCCCCCGAGCCGTCACGGACGGATCTCCGGACGTCGGCGACGCCCGATCCGGTCAGGTCGACATGGTCGCGAACGGGTCGGCCCCGCAACAACGGGGCGGCGACGAGCGGACGGACGGTCGTCCCGTGCGCGCCCATCGCCGCGCCGCCGTTGCGGATCGGCCACGTCCGCTCGCGAACCGTCGCGCCGCGCGACCTCTCGCACGCCGGGTGCTTCGCGGCCGGGGATCCGGGGCGGCGCGGGGCATCTTTCCGTACACTGGACGGACCCTCCGCCATCCCGCCCCACCCGGGAGCCCCGATGAACGAACACGCGCTCGCGCGCCTTCAGCTGCCCCGCCGGGCGATGGCGCTCGTGCTGGCCGGCGGCCGAGGCAGCCGGCTGCAGCAGCTCACCGACGTCCGCTCCAAGCCCGCCGTCTACTTCGGCGGCAAGTTCCGGATCGTCGACTTCGCGATGTCGAACTGCCTCAACTCCAACATCCGGCGGATGGCGGTGATGACGCAGTACAAGTCGCACAGCCTGCTGCGGCACATCCAGCGCGGCTGGGGCTTCATGCGCGGCGAGCTCAACGAGTTCGTCGACCTGCTGCCGGCGCAGCAGCGGATCGACGAGGCCTCGTGGTACCGCGGCACGGCCGACGCGGTCTTCCAGAACCTCGACATCATCCGCGGCCACCGCCCCGACTACCTGCTGGTGCTCGCCGCGGACCACATCTACAAGATGGACTACTCGATGATGCTCGCCGAGCACGTCGAGCGCGGCGTGCCCTGCACGGTCGGCTGCTTCGAGGTGCCGATCGAGGACGCGCGGGCCTTCGGCGTGATGAAGGTCGATGCGAACGACCGGATCCTCGAGTTCGCCGAGAAGCCCGCGAACCCCGAGCCGATCCCGGGCCGCCCCGACCTCGCGCTCGCGAGCATGGGCATCTACCTGTTCGACGCCGAGTTCCTCTACGACGAGCTGCCGAAGTTCATGACGGGCGAGACGACCCACCACGACTTCGGCCGCGACGTGATCCCGGCGATGGTGGCCGGCGGCCGCGCGATCGCGCATCCGTTCTCGCGCAGCTGCGTGGGCGAGCCCGGCCGCGATCCCTACTGGCGCGACGTCGGCACGCTCGACGCCTACTGGGAGGCGAACATCGACCTCACCGCGACCGACCCCACGCTGAACCTCTACGACCGCGACTGGCCGATCTGGACCTACCAGGAGCAGCTGCCGCCGGCGAAGTTCGTCCACAACACCGGCGAACGGCGCGGCGAGGCGGTCGAGTCGATGGTCTCGGGCGGCTGCATCATCTCCGGCTCGCTGAACCGCTCGCTGCTGTTCTCGAGCTGCCGCGTGCACTCGTACTCGAAGGTCGACTGGTCGGTGCTGCTGCCCGAGGTCAAGGTCGGCCGCGGCGCACGTCTCACGCGCTGCATCGTCGACCGCGGCTGCGAGATCCCCGACGGGCTCGTGGTGGGCGAGGACGCGGTCGCCGACGCGGCGCGCTTCAACCGCACCGAGCGCGGCATCACGCTGATCACGCGGGACATGCTGGCGGCGCTGAACGGATGAGTTCCCGGTCCCCGAAGGCCGCCGCCCGGCGCGGCGCGACACCCCCGGCGGCGGGCGCGGGCACGCCGGTGCTCCACGTCGCGGCCGAGTGTTTCCCCTGGGTCAAGACCGGCGGCCTGGGCGACGTGGTCGCCGCACTGCCCGCCGCGCAGCGCGCCACCGGACTCGACGCACGCCTGCTGCTGCCCGCGCATCCCGCGCTGCGCGCCGCGCTCGCCGACCGCGTCGAGATCGCGCGGATCGGCGCGGTCTTCGGCGCCGCGCGCGTCGACCTCGTCGCGGGCCGCCTGCCCGGCCTGGACGTGCCGGTCTACCTGATCGACGCCCCCTGGCTCTACGACCGGCCCGGCAATCCCTACCTCGATCCCGACGGCCACGAATGGGCCGACAACGCGCAGCGCTTCGCGCTGCTCGGCTGGGCCGCCGCGCAGCTCGCCGAGGGCGGCCTCGACCCCGCATGGTCGCCGCGGATCGTCCACGCGCACGACTGGCACGCGGCGCTCGCGCCCGCCTTCCTCGCGGCGCGCGGCACCCGCCACCCGTCGATCGCGCGCGCGCGCTCGGTGCTCACCATCCACAACCTCGCCTACCAGGGGCGCTTCGCGCTCGACCGCTTCGGCGAGCTCGGCCTGCCCGCGTGGATGGCCGGCCCGGCGGGCGTGGAGTTCCACGGCACGCTGCGCCTGCTCAAGGGCGGGCTGATGTTCGCCGACCGCATCACCACGGTGAGCCCCACCTACGCACGCGAGATCCTCGGCCATGCCGAGGGCCACGAGCTCGACGACGTGCTGCGCCACCGCGCGGACCGGCTCTCGGGCATCGTCAACGGCATCGACGACGCGGTCTGGAACCCGGCGGCCGACCCGGCGATCGCCGCGCCCTACGACGCGTCGGACCTGTCGGGCAAGGCCGCGTGCAAACGCGCGCTGCAGGACGAGCTGGGGCTCGAGCCGCGCGCGCGCGCGCCGCTGCTCGGCGTGGTCTCGCGGCTCACCCCGCAGAAGGGCCTGGACCTGCTGCTGTCGGTGCTGCCGCAGTGGCTGGGGGCGGGCGGCCAGATCGCGCTGCTGGGCTCGGGCGAGCCCGCTCTCGAGCACGCCTGGCAGGCGGCCGCGCAGGCGGCGCCGGGCCAGATCGCGGTGCGTCTGGGCTACGACGAGCCGCTCGCGCACCGGGTCGTGGCCGGCGCGGACCTCGTCGGCCTGCCCTCGCGCTTCGAGCCCTGCGGCCTGGTGCAGCTCTACGGCCTGCGCTACGGCACGCTGCCGCTGGTCCACCGCGTGGGCGGACTGGCCGACACCGTCGTCGACGCCGACGAGACGGCGATCCGCGAGGACCGCGCGACCGGCTTCGCGTTCTCCGGCGCGCATCCCGACGCGCTCGCCCGCGCGCTGCGCCACGTGCTCGACGGCTGGGCCCATCCGGCCGCCTGGCAGCGGGTGATGCGACGCGCGATGGCGCAGGACAGCTCGTGGCGGGGGCCGGCGGCCCGGTACGCGGCGCTCTACGAAGGGATGCTGGCGGCGTGACCGCGACGCGCCGGCCGGCGACCGCGCCGGCCGGACCGCCCGCGGACTTGCGCTCGATCAAGTCGCGGGCCGACCCGCGCCGATAGCATCGGGCCGTGCGCATCCTGCTCGCGATCCTCGTCGACAGCCCCCATTTCCGACGGCTGCTGGCCACGCTCGGCGTGTTCGCGGCGATCCACCTCGTCGGCACCGTCGGCTACCTGCGGATCGGCCCGCCCGGCACGACCTGGGTGGACGGTCTCTACATGACCTTCATCACCGTGGCCACCATCGGCTATGGCGAGGTCGTGGACCTGCGCGACGAGACCCTGGGCCGCTTCTTCACGATGGGCCTGGCGCTCGCCGGCATCGCGACGATGACCTTCCTCTTCTCGACCGTGACGGCGTTCCTGCTCGAGACCAACCTCAACCACGCCTACCGGAGACGCCGCATGCAGGCCGAGATCGACGCCCTGTCGGACCACTTCATCGTCTGCGGCGCGGGCCGGATCGGCGCCTACGTGATCGACGAGCTGCGCACCGACCACCGCGCCTTCGTCGTCGTCGAGCTCGACGCGGCCGCCCTCGAGGCCCGGCTCGACGCCGATCCGCGGCTGCTGGCGATCGCCGGAGACGCCGGCGACGACGACGTGCTGGCGCGCGCCGGCATCGCCCGCGCGAGCGGCGTGTTCGCCGTCACCGGCGACGACTCGAAGAACCTCGTGATCAGCCTGTCGGCCAAGCAGCTCAACCCGCGGGTGCGCGTCGTGGCGCGCGTGCACGACCCGCGCAACGCGGCCAAGACGCGGCGCGCCGGCGCCGACGAGATCGTGTCGCCGGACTTCACCGGCGGGCACCGGATCGCGTCGCTGATGATCCGGCCGCAGATGGTCTCGCTGGTGGACGAGCTGCTGCGCGCCGGCGAACGGCTCGCCGTCGAGGAGATCGTCGTGCCGCCGCGGCCCGCTGCGCTGCGCGTCGCGTCGCTCGGCCGCAGCGTGGAATGGCTGCTCGTCGCCGTCCGCGACGGCGCGTCGTGGACCTTCAATCCGCCCGAGGGCACCGAGGTGACGCCCGGTCAGGCGCTGGTGGTGATCGCGAGCGCGCAGGGGCGGCGCGAGCTGGAGGCGCGGGTCTCGGCCTGAGCGGCGCGGCCCGGACTCAGTCCCGCGCCGCGTCGTCGGCGAGCGAGGGGAACACGCGGCCGTCGCCGGGGATCTGCGCGTCGAGCGCGGCGAGGCAGGACCGCACGTCGGCAGCGCCCGCCGGGTCGAAGCCCCGGGCGCGCATCCGCATCAGCTGCACCTGCACCACGGCCATCAGCACCATCGGGTTGTCCGGCAGCTTCGAGCGCGCGCGCGAGACCGCCTGCATCGCCTCGTCGAAGCGCGCGCCGTGCAGCGCCGCGAGCGCGGCGGCGACGTCCTCCGCGGAGGTCGGCCCCTCGGGGCGGGCCGCGGCCGGTCGCGCATCGTCCGCGTCCCGACTCCGCGAGCCGTCGGCCGGCGCGTCCGCGTCGTTGGCGGCGCCGTCGGCCGCCGGCGCGGTCCGCGACTCGGCCGCGGCCTTCGCCGCCACCGACTTCGCGAACTGCTCGGGCTCGATGCCCGCGTCCTTGATGGCCTTGGCCCATTTCGCGGTTTCGCGC
>JBAXJZ010000281.1:0-5943 GCA_037137595.1 Burkholderiales bacterium
CGTCGGCGTGACAGCTCGCGCAGCTCATGTAGCGATCACGCGCCAGCCGCGTGTCGCGGGCGTCGTAGAACAGCCGCTTGCCGGCCAGCACGGCCTCCGGCAGCTTCTCGGCGCCGGTGGCGGCCAGCGTGGCGAGGTTCGGGATCTCCAGCCGGCCCTGGGTGCGCAGCGGCGCCAGGTCGTACACGCCCACGCTGCGGCTCAGGAAGTTGGCGACGTACAGCCGCGTGCCGTCCGGCGACACCAGCAGCGCCTGCGGCGCGAAGCCGGTCTCGATGCGCATCAGCTGGGCGCGCGAGTAGGCGTCGAGCACCGCCACCTCGCGGCTGGTCTCCAGCGCGACGAACAGCAGCACGCCGGTCGCATCGAAGGCCGCGGCGCTGGCCACCGACGCGTTGTCGTGGTCGATGCGCAGCGCCGGGTCCTCGGTCATCGTGCGCAGGTCGATCCGCGAGCTGACCGCGCGCACCGTGTTCTGGAAGTCCAGGTTCTTGCCGTCGCGCAGCGTGCCGCGCTTGACGTTGTCCTGCTTGGAGGGGACGAAGGCCTGCACGCCGTCGGGCGAGATCGCGACCGCGCCGAGGTAGTTCGGGATGCCGCGGCCCTGGTTCTCGAAGTCGGGCCGCTCGCTGTGGCCGAGCAGCACCGTGCCGCGGACCGCGAGCGCGGCCGCGTCGACGCGCACCACCTCGCCGCCGCGGCCGGTGGTCACCACGTCCTTCGTCGACTCGCCGGGCAGCGCCGGCGTGATGAAGCGCGACACCAGCACGGTGGCCGAGTCAGCCGAGACCGAGACGTGGCGGACGTCGCGGCCGACGTCGATGTCGGCGGTCTGGGCGCCGCTCGCGGCGTCGAAGCGCAGCAGCCGGCCGGTGCCCTCGAGCGCCACCCACACCGCGCGGCCGGCCGGGTCGCCGACCACGCCGTAGGGCAGCGAGCCCGTGGGCAGCGTGGTCGTGCGGACGATCGCGCCGCTGGACGGGTCGATGACGGTGATCGTGCCGGCACGGCGGCTGGCCACCCAGAGGCGGCCGTCACCGGCCGCGGTCAGCGTGACCGGCTGGCGGCCGACCGGGATCTCGGCGACGCGCGCGCCGGTCTGCGGATTGAAGGCGGAGACGGTGTCGGAGTCGGGGTTGGCGACCCACAGGCGGGCGCCGGCGCCCTGACCGGTCAGCGCGAGCATCGACGAGCGCGCGGCCTGGCCGGCGCGGGCGCCGGAGCCCACGATCTGGCGGAACGAGCCGGTGACCGGGCGTCCCTGCGCGTCGTAGACGGTGACGGTCACCGTGTAGAGGCCGGGCGCGGCGAACACGTGGTCGACGCTGGGCGAACTCGTGCGCGGGCTCACCGGCGTGCCGTCGCCGAAGTTCCATTCGTAGGTGAGGCCGCGGCCCGTGGCCTGCGCGCTCAGCCGCACCGAGCTGCCCGAGACGACGGGGCCGCTCGAGGTCGGGGGCACGAGCTCGACGTCGGGCAGCGAGATCGACCAGACGAACGAGGCGCTGCCGGCGCGCGCGCCGTCGTCGGCCGCCACCGTCACGTGGTAGTCGCCGCGCTTCGTCGGCGTACCGGTGATCGCGCCGGTGGCCGGGTCGATCGCGAGGCCGGGCGGCAGGCCGCTCGCGGTCCAGGTCAGGGCGGCGCCGGCCGGGCTGCGGCCCGAGGGCCGCAGCGTGACCGCGCCGCTGGCCCAGCTCCGGTCGGCGATCGGGTCGACCACCGGCGCGGTGGCCGCGCCCGCGTCGCCGCCGGGCGGCAGGATGCGCAGCGTCTTCGCGATCGACGGCACGCCGCGCTCGTCGAATGCGAACAGCAGGTAGAAGCCGGGCGGGGTCTCGGTCGCCTGGCCGGGCAGCTGCGCGCGTACCCGCGCGCCGCCGTCGCCGACCGCGCGGAACGGCAGGTCGACGAAGGTGTTGTCGCCGCTCCACGAGTGGCTCACCGTGCCGAAGCGCACGAGCGACACGCGCGAGACCGTGCCGGCGGCGAGCCGCAGCTCGAACGAGCGCGCCGGATCGAGCACCGTCGGCGCCTCGGCGAGCTGCGACTGCGTCGCGCGGTTGCCCTTCGCGTCGAACAGGTAGGACGGCGAGTAGATCTCGCCGTTGGTGTTGGTCAGCGGGCCGGGCACGCCACCGCCGGCGACCAGCACGCGGCCGTCGTGCAGCAGCACCGCGGTGCCGTGGTAGAGCCGGGCGTTCTTCTGCGCCGGGCCGATCGTCCATTCGCCGGTGACCGGGTTCCAGACGTCGGCGGTGTTGACCGCGGTCGCCAGCTCGTTGTTGGTCTTGCCGCCGCCGGTGGAGAGGACGCGGCCGTCGGGCAGCATCGTGGCCACGCCGTGGATCCGGTTGGCGGACGGCGCCTCGGTCTCCTTCCAGGTCGGCGTGCCCGAGCGGATGTCGATGACCGTCGCGACCGGCGACCAGGTGGCGAGACGCAGGAACCGACCCGGCCGGAACTGCGCCGCGCCGGCCGCGCCGCCCGCGGACGCGCCGGGCAGCTGGCCGACGACCGACACCGCACCGGCGCCGCGGGGGTCGACGTAGTACAGCCGCCCGCTGTCGTCCATGCCGAACACGCGGCCGTCGGCCGCGATGAAGTTGCGCGGGAAGGTCGCGTCCAGGCCCGAGGTGTCGGCGCCGGAGAGCAGGCGGTAGGCGCCGTCGGCGCCGCGGATCTCGGGCCGGTCGTGGCCACCCGCGCCGCCCTGCACGTAGATCTCGCCGGACATCAGCGTGGTCGACGATGAGTACCAGCGCTCGCGGTTCATCTGCGGGCCCTTGGCGACCGTCCGCGAGGCGCCGTTGACCAGGGTCGACTGGCGGTTGGCGACGTTCGACGAGATGTCGGCCGTGTCGCCGCCGGAGATCAGCGTGCTGCCGTCGGGCAGCAGCATCTGCGAGCTGCAGAAGAGGTCCGTGCGGGTGGTGTTGTCGAGCGTGACGACGCTGTCGGCGCCGGTGCCGCGCGACGGATCCCAGAACGCGTAGTGCCGCGACGCCGTCTGCGTGCCTTCGGGCGTGGTGCCGTAGTAGAGCACCGAGCCGCCCGGCTGCAGCGCCATGTGGATCGCGACGATCGTGGTGTCGAAGGGCGCGCCCCAGGCACCGCCGACCTGCGGCGTGGTGTCGCGGATCGCCTTCGCGGCGAGTTCGGTGCGTCCGCCGTCCTTCGGGGGCGACTCGGAGGGCGTGGACTGCGGATCGGAGCCGGTGTCCGGCTGGCTGCAGGCGGCCAGTGCGGCGAGTGCGACGCTCGCGATGCCGCGCCAGAGCGCCCGACGTCCGGATCGTGCCTGCATGCCCCACCTCGCGCGTTGTCCCGTTCGAGCCCGGAGGGTCGACGAGTGCGCGATGCGGCGCCGCGTATTCGGTCACGGCGTCCACGCGTCCGCGTGGAATCGTTCACGAAGCGCGAGGGCGGGCGGGATGCGAGGGGTCGGGTCGAGGCGGGGTCAGCGGTCCCCGCTCATGCGGCGCGCGGGGGGCGACGGGGACGCGGGATGCGGGATGCGGCAGGCGGCGAGGTCGTCCTGCCGACGGGCAAGCGCGGCCGGTCGCCTCGGGGCACGTCGGCGGCCCGGCCATGCCCGGGCCGCGGGCCCGGGCGCGACGCTGCCTCAGAAGGGGATGTCGTCGTCCATCGCGCCGATGTCGCCGCCGGACGCGGGCTTGCGCGCGCCGCCGCCGCCACCGCCACCGCCCGAGCGGCCGCCGCCGCCGTAGCCACCGCCACCGCTGCCGCCGCCGTACGACTCGCGGCTGTAGCCGCCGTCCTCGGCGGGCGCGCCGCCGCCCATGCCCTCGCGCGAGCCGAGCAGCTGCATCTCCTGCGCGATGATCTCGGTGGTGTAGCGGTCCTGGCCTTCCTTGTCCTGCCACTTGCGGGTCTTCAGCCGGCCCTCGACATAGACCGAGCGGCCCTTCTTCAGGTATTCGCCGGCGATCTCGGCGAGGCGGTCGTAGAAGACCACCGAGTGCCACTCGGTCTCTTCCTTCTTCTCGCCGGTGGCCTTGTCCTTCCAGTTGCGGGTGGTGGCGATCCGCACGTTGCAGATGGCGCCGCCGTTGGGCGAGTAGCGGGTCTCGGGATCCTTGCCGAGATTGCCGACGACGATGACCTTGTTGACCGATGCCATGGGGCTCTCCTGGGATGGGGGGCGCGGTGCCGGGGTCCGGCTGCGGCACGGTGGGCGTGCCCGCGATTCAGGCCCCAAGGATACCCCGGCGACCGTCCGGCACCAGGGGCGCCTCGGCCGGGCGACCTACGACGCGCGGGGGTGGCGGCGACCCGCGCCCGGACGCGGCACGCCGTCGGCCTCGGCGGGCGGGCGGGGCATCGTCAGGTAGCCGAGGACCGCCCGGACGACGCGACCGTGGAGGTCAGGCGGCGGCGCGCGCGAAGCGGCGGCCTGCGCGTCGACGAGCGCCTTGGCGATCGCGAGGCAGTCCTGCGCGGCCGCGTCGGGCAGGTCCGGGGCGAGGTCCCCGCGGCAGCGGTCGAGCAGCCCAGCGACGGCCCCCACCACCCGCTGCTGCGCCTCGCGCAGCACCGGCTCGACCGGCAGACGCCGCTCCTCGTGGTCGATCGCGGCGGCCAGCGCCGGGCGGCGGTACTGATGGTCGACGGCGACCCGGGCGAGCGCGTCGATCGCCTCGGCCAGCCCCTGCCCGCGGGTGCGCTCGACCGCGTCCTCGACCGCATCCGCGAGCGCCGACTGCGCCCGCGCGATCAGGGCGGCGACGAGCGCGTCCTTGCCCGGGAAGTACTGGTAGAGCGAGCCGATGCCGACGCCGGCCACCTCGGCCACGCGATTCGTCGTGAATCCGGAGAGCGACTCGCGCTCCAGAACGCGAGTCGCCGCCTCCAGCAGGGTCTCGACCGTCCGGCGCGATCGGTCCTGGGACGGCTTCTTTCTCGGGCGGATCGAGCGCAGCGGGGTCCGGGCGGGCACGGGTGTCGGATGCGAGTGGCGAATGCGAGCTTCGGCTCGCATCATGGGGGTGTCGTCCACCCCACCGCAAGCCCTGCCATGCACATCGAACCGCCCCCGTCGCCCGCCCGTCGCCAGGACGCCGCCTGCGCCCCCGCGGCCGCGCGACCCGACTTCGACACCTTCTATCGCGACACGTTCCTGCCGGAGCACGCGGCCCCGGCCAACGTCGCGCTGCACGTCGCCGGCACCCTCGCGAGCGCGGCCTTCGTCGTCATGGCGCTCGCGAGCGGCGCGCCGGCCTGGGCGCTCGCCTATCCCGTGGTCCACGCCGTCCCCGGCCTGCTGGGACACCGGCTGTTCGAGCGAAACGCGGCCGTCGGCGATCTGCGGGTGACGCGACGGGACTTCCCGCCGTGGTGGTTCATCGCCGCCAACCACCGGCTGACGGTCCAGGTGCTGCGCGCGGGGCTCCTGCGATCCGGACGGCGCTCGCGTCGCTGACGCCGCGCCGCGCGGAAAGCGGAAGGCGGGACGACCCGCGCTGGCTAGACTTGCCGGCGTGACGCCCCCGCCCGACCCCGGTCCGCACCCGTCCGACCGGCTCCGCGGCCTGCCGCTGATGGTCTGCGTGCAGGTCAGCCTGCACGCCGCCTCCACCGGCATGCGGATCGTCGGCCCCCTGCTGCTGCTGCGCGCCGGCGCGCCGGCCTGGCAGGTCGGCCTGCTGCTCGCCTGCTTCGGTCTCGGCCCGGTCGCGTTCGCCTGGCCGGTCGGCCGCCTCGTCGACCGGCGCGGCTACCGGCCGGCGGCGACCGCGGTGCTCGTGCTGTCGGCGGTGGCGGGCGTGCTCGCGGTGCTCGCCACCGCGCTCGACGGCGCGGCCCGGCTCGCGCTGCTGTGCGCGGCCGGCATGGCCGGCGGCGGCGCCGCGAACGCGGGCATGGTGGTCGCGCAGCGCACCGCCGCGCGGATGGCGTCCGATCCGGCTCGCCTGCGCGGCG
>JBAXJZ010000282.1:0-5918 GCA_037137595.1 Burkholderiales bacterium
GGCGCTGATCGACGCGACGATGGCGCGGCACGGCCGCATCGACTGCCTGTTCAACAACGCCGGCGGTCCGGCGCCGGTGGGCGGCATCGAGACCATCCCGGTGGAGGGCTTCGACGCGGCGATCGCGACGCTGCTGCGCTCGGTGATGCTCGGCATGAAGCACGTCGCGCCGATCATGGTCGCGCAGGGTCGGGGGAGCATCGTCAACAACGGCTCGATCGCCGGCAGCCGCGCGGGCTATTCCACCTCGATGGTCTATTCGGCCGCGAAGGCCGCGGTGATCCACCTGACGCGCTGCGCGGCGATGCAGCTCGGCGAGCGGAACGTGCGCGTGAACACGGTGTCGCCCGGCGGCATCGCGACCGGCATCTTCGGCAAGGCGCTCGGCCTGCCGGCGGACCGGGCCGAGGCCACCGCCGAGGCGGTGAAGGCCGGACTCGCGAGGATGCAACCGATCCCGCGGGCGGGCCTGGTCGACGACATCGCGGCCGCGGCGCTCTTCCTCGCGAGCGACGAGTCGGGCTTCGTCAACGGCCACGACCTGGTGGTCGACGGCGGCGTGATCGGCGGCCGGATGTGGACGCCGCACCAGGACGCGGTCCGCGGCATGCGGACCGCGTTCGGCATCGAGGGCTGAACCTCAGGCGAGGCGGCCGGTCTGGAAGTCGACCACCGCCTCGCGGATCTGCTCGACGGTGTTCATCACGAACGGGCCGTACTGCACGATCGGCTCGGCGAGCGGGCGGCCGGCGATGAGCAGCGCGCGCGCGGGCGCGTCGCCCGCCGCCAGCGCGACGCCGTCGCGGTCCGGCGCGTTCGAGAGCACCGCCATCTTCCCGGCGGGCACCGCGGTGCCCTCGATCGACACCGTGCCGCGGTAGACGTAGACGAACGCGTTGTGCGCAGCCCCGAGCGCGTGCTCGAAGCGCGCGCCCTCGGGCAGCTCGAGGTCCAGGTACAGCGGCTCGGTGCCCTCGCGCTGCACGGCGCCGTCCACGCCGTGGCTGCGGCCGGCGATCACCACCGCGCGCACCCCGGCCGCGGTCAGGAAGCCCGGCAGCTCGCCCGCCCTGAAGTCGCGGTACCAGGGCGGCCGCATCTTGTCCTTCGCCGGCAGGTTCAGCCACAGCTGGAACCCTTCCATCATCCCTTCGGTCTGCTCGGGCAGCTCGGAATGGATCACGCCGCGGCCGGCGGTCATCCACTGCACGCCGCCCGCCTCGAGCAGCCCCTCGTTGCCTGCGCTGTCGCGATGGCGCATCCGGCCGGCGATCATGTAGGTCACCGTCTCGAAGCCGCGGTGCGGGTGGTCGGGGAAGCCGGCGATCCAGTCGTTCGGATCGTCGCTGCGGAAGTTGTCGAGCATCAGGAACGGGTCGAGGCGCCGCTGCATCGGCTGGGTCAGCACGCGCAGCAGCTTGACGCCGGCGCCGTCCGAGGTCGGCTGGCCGGCCTCGAGCCGCTCGACGCGGCGGGGGTGCTCGACGCGCTCGGCGACGACGCGATCGGTGAGGTCCACGGGCTGACTCCTCGGGAGGGGCGGTCAGCCCAAGCCTATCAGCCGTCGATCGCCCCCTCGGACGGGGGGGTCGGACACCCGCACGCGACGGTCCCGACCCGCTCCTGCCAAGGTTGAAGACTGTGTCTCGATTGTCGCTCCGCGCGACGGATCGTGGCCGGACTGTGACGATTCGGCTCCGAACGCGTCCGAACCCCACCCGTTCGTCCGGGGCGGTTTGCCCCACCGACTCGGTGGAGCTAGCCTGCGCCCGGCGCGTCGACCGACGTTCGCGCCCCCGTCCCCGTTCCCGACTCCGGAGGCCACGCGATGCGCCGACCGACCCTGATCGCCCTGCTCGCCGCGGCCGTCGCCGCGCTCGCCGTCACGTCCGCCGCGCGCGCCCAGGGCACGCCCGCCGGTGATCGCCTGGAGCGCGTCCGCGCCGCCGGTCAGGTGCGCGTGTGCATCTGGCCCGACTATTACGGCATCACCTTCCGCAACCCGAAGAGCGGGGAGCTCTCCGGCATCGACGAGGTGCTGTCGCGCGAATTCGCCAAGGACCTCGGGGTGAAGCCGGTCTACGTCGACACCAGCTTCGCGACCTTCATTCCCGACCTGCTGGCCGACCGCTGCGACATCGCGATGTTCGGCGTGGGCATGCTGCCCGACCGCGCGGCGAAGGTCCGCTTCTCGCAGCCCTACCTGCGCAGCGACATCTGGGCGGTGACCACGAAGACCCACACCTCGGTGAAGTCCTGGGACGACATCGACAAGCCCGGGCGCGTGGTGGCCGTGCAGGCCGGCACCTTCATGGAGCCGGTGATGAAGACGGTGCTGAAGCACGCCGAGATGGTGTCGATCAAGCCGCCGGCGACCCGCGAGCGCGAGCTGCAGGCGGGCCGCGTCGACGTGTTCATGACCGACTACGCGTACAGCCGCCGCGTGCTCGACAACGCCGACTGGGCGAAGGTGATGCCGCCCGACCGGCCGATCAGCCCGCTGGGCTACGCGTACGCGGTCGCGCCCGGCGACGATGCATGGCTCGCCCGCGTCGACCGCTTCGTCGCCGACATCAAGCGGGACGGCCGACTGACCGCCGCGGCCCGGGCGTTCAAGCTCGAGCCGATCGTCGTCCTGCAGTGAAACCGGCGGCGCGCTTCGCGGCCTGGCCCCTGCTGCGCCAGGAGCGGCTGATCGGGCTGATCAGCCTGCTCTGCGCGCTGGTGGTGGTCGGCGCGACGCTCGCCCATGCGCTGCAGTTGCGCGACGCGATCCAGGCCGCGGCGGAATCCCGCCTGCAGACGCTGGCCCGGATCCTGGCCAAGGAGGTCAACCGGACGCTGCTGCAGACGCGCGGCCTGCTCGACCAGGTCGACGACGCGCTCGGCGATCCGGCATCGGCTCGCGGCCCTGCGCTCGACGCGCTGCTCGAGTCGCTGCCGCGTCAGCAGACGCTGCTGCGCGAGATCGCGATCGTCGACGCGAACGGGCGCGTCGTCGCGTCGTCGGACCGCCGGCACGTCGGCCGCGACGTGTCGGGCTACGACTTCGCCCGGCGCGAGCGCGACGAGCGGCTGCACGTCGGCGTGCCCAAGGCCGGCCGCAGCTTCGCGGCGGTGTCCGGCGCCGGCGAGGGCGAGGCCCACGCGCTGGACGGGTTCGTGACGCTGTCGCGAGCGAGCCGCGCCGACCCGTCGCGCCCGCTGGTGGTCGCGGTGATGGGCTCGGACAGCCTGGTGGGCGACCTGAAGTTCATGGCGGGCGAGGAAGAGATCTCGCTCGTGCTCTACCGATACGACGGGCGGCTGCTCGCGGCGAGCGACCGCGCGCCGCTCGAGCGCCGCACGCCGCATCCGATCTTCGACGCGTTCATTCCCGAGCGCGAGACCGGCGGCTTTGCGGACCGGCCCGGCGACGCACGGATCTGGCGCGGCCACTTCGACACCACGGCGGACTTCCCGGTCGTGGTGGAGGTGCGCACGCCGCAGGCCGCGATCACCGCCCGCTGGGAACGCGAGCTGGTCTCGCCCTTCCTGATTCTGCTGGTGACGCTGACGGCGGTGGCGCTCTACACCGGGCTGGCGGCGAGCGCGCTGCGCAACCGCGCCCGCTCGGAGATGCAGGCCGCGACGCAGGAGCGCCGGCTGCGCAACATCCTCGACACCGCGGCCGACGGCATCGTGACCATCGACAGCCGCGGCAACGTGCGCGAGTACAACCGCGCGGCCGAGTCGATCTTCGGCGTGCCCGCCGCCGAGGCGATCGGCCGCCCGCTGGCCGAGCTGCTGCCGCCGGAGCATGCGGGCGCGCACCAGGACCACGTCGGCCGCTACCTGTCGACCGGCGACGGCTCGGTGGTGGGCCGCGCGCGCACGATCGTCACGCAGCGCAAGGACGGCCGTCCGATGGAGCTGCAGCTCGCGGTGAGCGAGGTGGTCGACCAGGGCGAGCACCTGTTCACCGGCATCGTCCGCGACGTCACCGACGTGCGGCAGGCCGAGCAGCGCTTCCGCACGCTGTTCCAGCGCTCGGGCGAGCCCCACCTGCTGTTCGATGCGACCGGCCTGGTGGACTGCAACGACGCGGCGGCGATGCTGCTGCGCGCCGACCGGCGCGACGTGCTGCTCGGCCGACGCCTGGCGTCGCTCGCGCCCCCCGAGCAGGACGGACGGCCCTCGGCCGAGGTCCTGTCGCAGGCCGCGGCCGAGGCGCGCGCCGACGGCGTGAAGCGGCTGGTCTGGACGGCGCGCGCGCTCGACGGCACCGAGTTCCCGGTCGAGATGACGCTGACGCCGATCCGGCTCGGGTCGTCGGACGCGATGCTGGTGGCCTGGCACGACATCGCCGAGCGCCAGCGTCACGAACGGGCGCTGCGCGAGGCGCGCGACGCGGCCGAGTCCGCCGCGTCGGCGAAGGCCCAGTTCCTCGCGATGATGAGCCACGAGCTGCGCACGCCGATGACCGGCATCATCGGCATGGTCGACCTGCTGCACGACTCGCGGATGACCGACGAGCAGCGCCATTTCGTCGAGGTGCTGCGCGGCTCGGCGCAGTCGCTGCTCACCGTGCTCAACGACGTGCTCGACTACTCGAAGATCGAGGCCGGCCGCCTCGAGCTCGAGCGGATCGACTTCCGGCCCGAGGCGGTCGCGCGCGAGGTGGTGGCGCTGCTCGCGAACGCGGCCTCCGAGCGCGGCAACACGCTGACGATCCGCTGGGCGCCCGAGTCCGCGCGCGCGGTGCGCGGCGACCCGACGCGACTCCGTCAGGTGCTCTTCAACCTCGTGGGCAACGCGATCAAGTTCACCGAGCGCGGCTCGGTCACGATCGAGGGCGACGCGCGGCCGACCGGCGACGGCCGCGTGGTGCTGCGCCTGGCGGTGCGCGACACCGGCGTGGGCATCGCGCCCGACGTGCTGCCCACGCTGTTCCGTCCGTTCCAGCAGGCCGACAGCTCCACCACGCGCCGCTTCGGCGGCACCGGCCTGGGCCTGGCGATCTGCCGTCGGCTGGTCGAGGCGATGGACGGCACGATCGAGGTCGACAGCCGACCGGGCGACGGCTCGACCTTCCGCGTCGAGCTGCGCGTGGGCGTCGCCGAGCGCGATCCCGGCGAGGCCGCGGCGCCGGCGCCGGCGCTGCGGGCGCCGGGCGTGCGCGGGCTGCGGCTGCTGGTGGCCGAGGACAACCCGACGAACCGGCTGCTGGTGGGCACGCGGCTGCGCCGCGCGCAGCACCATGTCGACCTCGTCGAGAACGGCCTGCAGGCGGTCGAGGCGGTGCGCCGGACGCGCTACGACCTCGTGCTGATGGACATGCAGATGCCCGAGCTCGACGGCGTCGGCGCGACCCGGGCGATCCGCGCGCTGCCCGGTCCGGAAGCGCGCGTGCCGATCGTGGCGCTCACCGCCGACGCGCTGCCCGAGTTCCGCGAGCGCTACATGAGCAGCGGGCTCGACGACTACCTGACGAAGCCGATCGACTGGGCGGCGCTGGAGACGGTGTTGGCCCGGTTCGCGCCGGCCCGCGAGGCCTCGGCCAGCATCCCGGTCGCGATGGAGCCGGCGGCGGCCCCGACGGACCCCGCCGCGGCCGTGTCCGCACCGGCCCCCGCGCGCCCGGACGCCGCGTCCGTCGCCGGGATCCAGGAGGACCTCGGCGAGGACGTCTGGACGGTGGTGCTCGACATCTACTGGCCGAAGTCCGAGGCCGACGTCGCCGCCTGCCGCGCGGCCGTCGCCGCGGGCGACGCGGCGGCGCGCCGCGCGGCCGCACACAGCCTGAAGGGCTCGTCGGCGAGCGTGGGCTTCGACTCGGTGGCCCGCTGCGCGGGCCGCCTCGAGCACTGCCCGCCCGCGGAGGCCGACGAGGCCCTCGCCGAGCTCGAGGCCGCGCTCGACGCCGTTCGCGACGCATG
>JBAXJZ010000283.1:0-5907 GCA_037137595.1 Burkholderiales bacterium
GACCTGCACCGTGCGGCCGAGGTACTCGCCGCGGCGCTCCTTGCGGATCACCGAGTCGTAGATCTGGCCGGTGGTGAAGTTGTTCGAGCGCCGCATCTTCGCGGTGACGAAGCGCTCGTAGTGCCCGAGATCCAGGTCGGTTTCCGCGCCGTCCTCGGTCACGAACACCTCCCCGTGCTGGAAGGGGCTCATCGTGCCGGGATCGACGTTGATGTACGGATCGAGCTTGAGGAGGGTGACGCGCAGGCCTCGCGACTCCAGCAGCGCGGCCATCGACGCGGCGGCGATGCCCTTCCCCAGGGAAGACACCACCCCGCCGGTGACGAAGACGAATTTGGTCATGGCGGCCAACGGGAAATGGCGAGTATACCAACGCGCGGACCGGGCCCGGGGGTCGGCCCGCGTCGGCGCGGGTCGCTCCGGCGTTCCGCGATCCGTCGGACGCGGGGTCCGCCCATCGGCGGAGGCCCGGCGCGACGGCGGGTCGAAGCCCTGCACGCCGGCCCGCTCGTCCATCATTGAGGGCCCCCGCCTCCGACGGACGTCGCCTCCATGACCCCGCATCCGCTGCGCACGGTCCTCCACGACGAGATCCACACGCGCCCGCGTCCCGCGGTGAAGGCCCCGCATTCGATCGCGCACATCTCGCTGCTGCAGTCGCAGCGGATGCCGCGCCCGGTGCCGCCCTCGCTGGTCGACTGGTGCGTGCGTCACGCGGTCGAGCCGCCGCTGCCCGGCCAGAGCCACTTCGAGGCCGACCTGGGCCCGCTGCGCCTGAAGTGGGAGCGGCACGGCGAGTTCGACGACTACACCGTCTACTCGTCGGGGCTCGATCCGGCCGATCCGTTCGCCCGTCATCCGGGCGACATCGTGCTCGCCGACCTGCTGCAGCAGGCCGACGGCGAGATGATCGCCGCGCTGCGGATCGCGGTGGTGCGGGCCGGCGAGACCCGCATCGACGAGAAGTCGGTGGCCGCGATGCTCGGCTCGCCGAACTTCGTCGGCGCGAAGATCTCCGACGGGCAGGCCTCGCTCTTCTCGAGCTTCCGCCTCGACGAGCGCGGCTTCGGCCGCTTCCTCGTGGCCGACGCCACCACCACCGTCTCGCAGCTCGGTCGCGCGGTGCAGCGGATCATCGAGCTCGAGGTCTACCGGATGATGGCGATGCTCGCGTTCCCCGAGGCCCGGCGGATCGGCGGCGAGCTCGACGCGATCGAGAGGCGGCTCTCGGACCTCGTGGCGCGACTCGACGTCGCGCCGGCCGAGGAGGAGCCGGAGATGCTGCACGAGGTCACGCGGCTGTCGGCGCTGCAGGAGCAGCTCGCGACCTCGGCGGCCTTCCGTTTCGGCGCGGCGCGGGCCTACCGGGCGCTGGTGCGCCAGCGCGGCGAGGAACTGCGCGAGGTCCGGCTGCAGGGCCTGCAGACGCCCACCGACTTCCTGGTCCGCCGCTTCGAGCCGGCGATGGCCACCTGCGACGCGGTGGCCGCGCGGCTCGCGTCGGTCTCCGAGCGGATCGCCCGAGCGAGCGGCCTGCTGCGCACCCGGGTCGAGATCGAGCGCGAGCGCCAGAACCAGGCGCTGCTGGAGGCGATGAACCGGCGCGCCAAGCTGCAGCTGCACCTGCAGCAGACCGTCGAGGGTCTGTCGGTGGCGGCGATCTCGTACTACGCGGTCGGCCTGGCCGGCTACGTCTTCAAGGCCGCCGCCAAGGCCGGCGCGCCGATCGAGCCTGAGTTCGCGGCAGGGCTGGTCGCGGTGCCGATCGTCGCGGCCGTCTGGTGGGCCATGCGCTCGGTGCGCATGAGGCTGCAGCGCGAGATGCCGGTCGACTGACCGGCGCGGCGCGGGCCGGGCGGCCCCGGGCTGCCCCCGGGCTGCCCCCGGGCCGCCCTTGCCCCCGACCCGCCCCGGCTCCCGACCCGGGAACCGAGACCGGCCTCCAGCCCCGCGTTTGCGCCCCCCGAGCCGCTCGGGCGAGAATCGCGCGTTCGACTCTGGACGGGGACATGGACGTAGAACGCGAATCGATGGAGTTCGACGTGCTGATCGTCGGCGGCGGGCCGGCGGGGCTCTCGGCGGCCATCAGGCTGAAGCAGCTGGCCGCCGAGCGCGGCGCCGAGCTGGCGGTGTGCGTGATCGACAAGGGCTCCGAGATCGGCGCCCACACGCTGTCGGGCGCGGTGATGGACCCGCGGGCGCTCAACGAGCTGATCCCCGACTGGAAGGCGCAGGGCGCGCCGCTCGAGACCGAGGTCACCCACGACGAGGTCTTCTTCCTCACCGAGACCAAGGCCCACGCCACGCCGCAGTGGGCGATCCCCGCGGGCCTGAAGAACCACGGCAACTACATCGTCAGCCTGGGCAACGTGGTCAAGTGGCTCGGCCAGCAGGCCGAGGCGCTGGGCGTCGACGTCTACCCGGGCTTCGCGGCCGCCGAGATCCTCTACACCGAGGCCGGCGCGGTGCGCGGCGTGGCCACCGGCAACATGGGCGTCGGCCGCGACGGCGAGCCCACCGACGCGTTCCAGCCGGGCATGGAGCTGCTCGCGAAGTACACGCTGTTCGCCGAGGGCTCGCGCGGCCACCTGGGCAAGCAGCTGATCGCGCGCTACGCCCTGGACAAGGACAGCGACCCGCAGAGCTACGGCATCGGCATCAAGGAGCTGTGGGAGGTCGACCCGTCGAAGCACCGCAAGGGACTCGTCGTGCACACCGCGGGCTGGCCGCTCGACAACGACACCTACGGCGGGTCCTTCCTCTACCACTTCGGCGACAACAAGGTCGCCGTCGGCTTCGTGGTCGGCCTGGCGTACCAGAACCCCTGGCTGTCGCCGTACGAGGAGTTCCAGCGCTACAAGACCCACCCCGCGATCCGCGGCACCTTCGAGGGCGGCAAGCGGCTGTCCTACGGCGCGCGCGCGATCACCGCGGGCGGCATCATGTCGCTGCCCAAGACGGTGTTCCCGGGCGGCGCGCTGATCGGCTGCGACGCCGGCTTCCTCAACGCGTCGCGGATCAAGGGCAGCCACGCCGCGATCAAGACCGGCATGCTCGCGGCCGAGGCCGCGTTCGACGCGATCGCCGCCGGCCGCAGCGCCGACGAGCTCACCGCCTACCCGCAGGCGTTCCGGTCCTCGTGGCTCTACGACGAGCTCTGGCAGGCCCGCAACTTCAAGCAGTGGATGAGCAAGGGCCTGATCACCGGCACGATCATGGTCGGCATCGAGCAGGTGGTGCTGGGCGGCAAGGTGCCCTGGACACTGCACCACAAGCACGCCGATCACGAATGCCTGAAGCCCGCATCGGCCTTCAAGCCCATCGTCTATCCGAAGCCCGACGGCAGGATCACCTTCGACAAGCTCTCCTCGGTGTTCATCTCGAACACCAACCACGAGGAGAACCAGCCGATCCACCTGACGCTGAAGGACCCGGGCGTCCCGGTGAAGGTGAACCTCGCCACCTACGCGGGCCCCGAGCAGCGCTACTGCCCGGCCGGCGTCTACGAGTACGTGAAGAACGACGACGGCTCGGACCGGCTGCAGATCAACGCGCAGAACTGCGTGCACTGCAAGACCTGCGACATCAAGGACCCCACGCAGAACATCGTCTGGGTGGTGCCCGAAGGCGGCGGCGGACCGAACTATCCGGGGATGTGAGACCGTGGCCGACGACCCGCGCGTCGCGCTGATCGCGGGGGCCACCGGTCTGGTGGGTGCGCGTGTGCTCGAGGGGCTGCTCGCCGACCCGGCCTACGCCCGTGTCCACGCGATCGGACGCCGGCCGCTGCCCGACGCGCAGCGGCCGGCCGGCGGTGCCCCGGACCGCCTCGTCGAGCACGTGGTCGACTTCGCCGCGCTGACTCGCAGCACGCCGTTGCCGCCGATCGACGACGTCTTCCTCTGCCTTGGCACGACGATCCGCGTGGCCGGCTCGCAGGAGGCGTTCCGGCGGGTGGACTTCGACGCGACCGTGGGCATCGCGCGCCTCGCGCGCCGCGCCGGCGCGAGCCGGTGCGTCGTGGTCTCGGCGCTCGGCGCCGACCCGCGCTCCCCGGTGTTCTACAACCGCGTGAAGGGCGAGACCGAGGCCGCGCTCGCGGCGATCGACTTCCCGTCGCTCACGGTCCTGCGCCCCTCGCTGCTCGACGGCGACCGCAGCGAGCGGCGGCCGGCCGAGCGCGCGACGCTGGTGGTCACGCGGCCGCTCGCCCGGCTGATCCCCGCGCGCTGGCGTCCGGTCACCGACCGCGCCGTGGCGCGCTGCATGCTCGACGCCGCACGGCGAGGCACGCCCGGCCTGCGCGTGCTGGAGTCGGACCGCATCCAGGCCTTCGCCGGTTTATGCACTGCGTCAAGCGGAGGTAGCATCGCGGGCCGGAGCGCACCCCGAGGGCCGCTCCGCCTCCGTCACCGACCGGCGACGGCCCCGCGCCGAACGCCCGAAAGGACCCCTTCCAGATGAGCAAAGTGTTCCCTAGCGCGGCCGCCGCGCTGGCCGACATCGTCCGCGACGGGCAGATGATCGCGGTCGGCGGCTTCGGCCTGTGCGGCATCCCCGAGGCGCTGATCGCGGCGCTGCGCGACACCGGCGTCAAGGGCCTGACCTGCATCTCGAACAACGCCGGCGTCGACGGCTTCGGCCTCGGCCAGCTGCTCGCCACGCGGCAGGTCCGCAAGATGATCGCCAGCTATGTCGGCGAGAACAAGGAGTTCGAGCGCCAGTTCCTGGCCGGCGAGCTCGAGCTCGAGTTCACGCCTCAGGGCACGCTCGCCGAGAAGCTGCGTGCCGGCGGCTGCGGGATCCCCGCCTTCTTCACCAGGACCGGCGTCGGCACGATCGTCGCCGAGGGCAAGGAGATCCGCGAGTTCGACGGCGAGGCCTACGTGATGGAGCGTTCGCTGGTGCCCGACGTGTCGCTGGTGAAGGCCTGGATGGCCGACCGCGCGGGCAACCTGGTGTTCCGCCGGACCGCGCGCAACTTCAACCCGAACGTCGCGATGGCCGGGAAGATCACCGTCGTCGAGGTCGAGACGATCGTCGCCACCGGCGAGATCGACCCCGACGCGATCCACCTGCCGGGCATCTACGTGCACCGCATCGTGCACAACCCCACCCCCGAGAAACGGATCGAGCAGCGCACCGTGCGCGCGGCTCGCTGACGAGGAGCGACGAATGCCCTGGACCCGCGACGAGATGGCCGCGCGCGCCGCGCGCGAGCTGCGCAACGGCTTCTACGTGAACCTCGGGATCGGCCTGCCCACGCTGGTGGCGAACCACGTGCCGGCCGACATGGAAGTGTGGCTGCAGTCGGAGAACGGCCTGCTCGGCATCGGCCCCTTCCCGACCGAGGACGAGGTCGACCCCGACCTGATCAATGCCGGCAAGCAGACCGTCACCACCCTGCCCGGCTCGTCGATCTTCTCGTCGGCGGACTCCTTCGGGATGATCCGCGGCGGCAAGATCAATCTCGCCATCCTGGGCGCGATGCAGGTCTCCGAGCGCGGCGACCTCGCGAACTGGATGATCCCCGGCAAGATGGTCAAGGGGATGGGCGGCGCGATGGACCTGGTGGCCGGCGTGGGTCGGGTGCTGGTGCTGATGGAGCACGTGGCCCGCCGCAAGGATGGCGGCGAGGACCTGAAGATCCTGCCCGCGTGCAACCTGCCGCTGACCGGTGTGGGCGTGGTCGACCTGATCATCACCGATCTCGGCGTGATGGAGGTGACCGCCTCGGGCCTGGTGCTGCGCGAGCTGGCGCCCGGCGTCACGATCGACGAGATCGTCTCGAAGACCGGCTGCCCGCTGGACACCTCGGCGCTCGTCGCCGCGCGCTGAGGCGCGAGCGCGAACGGCCGCCGCCGGTCAGGCCGGCGGGGGCCGCATCCGCATCGGGTGACGTGCGGC
>JBAXJZ010000284.1:0-5881 GCA_037137595.1 Burkholderiales bacterium
CGCGTCGCCGCACAGGCCCAGGCCGGACGCGGGATCGGCCTCGCACAGCGCGGGCGACGCGGCGTCGGCGGGGGCGTTCGCGTAGCGCCAGCGGTGGACGGTCGCGTGGCGCCACACTGGCTGCGTGCCCAGGGCGCGGGCGAGTTCGCCCTGCAGCACGGCCTGCACGTCGGCGGCCGGGTCCTCGAGGTGCGCGCGGCTCCAGGCGTCGGTGGCATGGACGACCCAGTGGCTCGCGCCGGGCACGCGCGTGCGGCCGGGTCGTGCGTCGACGCGCACGATGCGGGCGACGGGTCGGTCGACGGGCTCGGCGATCTCCCACTCGGGCATCGGCGCGGGCGCGTCGGTGACGGCCATCAGGGTCCAGCACGGCGTCATCCCGATCGACCGCGCACGCTCGGCCCAGTCGGGGCGATGGGGCGCGAGGAGCGGCGCGGCCTGGGCCGGCGGCACGGCCACCACCACGTCGGTCAGGCCGCGGGCCACGACCTCGCCGGCGCTCGCCACCGCCCAGCCGTCGGGCTCGCGGTGCAGCGCGTCCACGGTGCAGCCGGTCTGCAGCGGCAGGCCGGCGAGCAGCGAGCGGCACAGCGCCGGCATGTCCGGAGTCGGCACCCACTGCGTCGCATCGGCCCTGGCCACGCGGCCCTCGCGTTCGACCCGGGGCGACCAGGGCGCCAGCAGACCGGCCTTCGCGGCGGCCTCGACGACCCGCAGGAAGGGCTCGGTCCTCACCTCGAAGGCCGGTGCGCCGTGGTCGAAGCGGGCGGGCGTCGCCACGCCGTCGGCCCCGGTCCACTCGGCCCGGCGGGTCGCCATCCGGCCGCCGACGCCGCGGGACTTGTCGAGGACGCGCACGTCGAACCCGGCGTCGGCGAGCTCGCGCGCGCAGGCGGCACCGGCCGGACCGGCGCCGATGACGGCCACGGTGGGGCGGCGCGCGGCGCTCACGAGGCGCGCTCCGGGCGTCGCGGGACGGCGGACCGCGGGGCAGGCGAGGCGGGAAGACGGTGCGACTGCATCGGGCGGATCATAGGAGGACCGGACTCGACTCCGACTCGCATCCCGCGCCCAGGGACGTATATTCCGACTCGCCCCCGACTCACCCACAGTCATGGCCTCGACCCCTGCGCCCCGTCCCGCCGCCGACGATCCCGAGCTCGCGTCGTCGTCCACGCCGCTCTTCCGCAGCGCCGCGGTCGCCCGCCGCGCCGGGATGCCGGTCGCCACGCTGCGCATCTGGGAGCAGCGGCACCGCGCGGTGCGGCCGGCCACCTCGCCCTCCGGGCACCGGCTCTATTCGTCGGCGGACGTGGAGCGGGTGGTGCTGCTGCGCCGGCTGACGGCGCAGGGCCATGCCATCGGCGCGATCGCCGGGCTGGACTCGGGGCAGCTGCGGCGGCTGCTCGCGACGCGGCCCGACGACGGGGCCTCCGCCGCCCCGATGCCATCGGCGGCCGCACGACCGCTGCGGCTCGTGGTCGTCGGACGCGCGCTGGCCGATCGGCTGGCTCGGCCGGCGGTGACGCGTCGGCTGGCCGTGCCGCCGGACCGGCTGGCGGTGTTCGACTCGGCGGAGGTCGCGGCGACGGCCGTGCCCACCGGCGAAGGGATCGACCTGCTGGTCTGCCAGCTGCCCGGCCTGCCCGCGCAGGTGCCGGCCGAACTCGTGGCGGCGGCCGAAGTCTGGCGGGCCCGGCGCGTGGCCGTGGTCCACCGCTTCGCGGGATCGGACGCGCGGCACGCATTCGAGCAGGCCGGCGTGCAGCTGCTGCGCGAGCCCGCCGACGACGAGACGCTGGGAGTCTGGCTGGCGGCGTGCGCACCCGTGGCGCAGGCACGGGCGCGGTCCGCGGACGCGCGGGCCTTCGACGACCCGACGCCCGCCCCGATCGGCGACGTGCCGCCGCGCCGCTTCGACGACGCCACCCTCACCGCCGTCGCCGCGCTCCCCACGACGGTGGCCTGCGAATGCCCGCGCCACGTGGCCGAGCTGCTGATGCAGCTCGCCGCCTTCGAGAGCTACAGCGCGGGCTGCGCGTCGCGCGGTCCCCGGGACGCGGCGCTGCACGAGCACCTGCGCAGGGTCTCGGGCACGGCGCGCGCGATGTTCGAGGACGCGCTGGTGCGCGTGGCGCGGCACGAGGGGCTGGACGGGATCGCGTGAGCGGGTCGACGGGTGCGGGTGGGACGGTCTGCCGGCAGAGGCGGCCGGACACCGCTTCCCGACGGCACTTGCAGGACGCCACGCCCACCTCTAGACTGACCAGTCATCTGACCAGTCGGAGCGCAGCATGAAGACATGGGCCGTACAGGACGCCAAGGCGCGCTTCAGCGAGTTCCTCGAGACCTGTCTCGCGGAGGGCCCGCAGCTCGTCACCCGCCGCGGCGCGGAGGCCGCGGTCCTCGTCCCCGTCGAGCAGTGGCACCGCCTGCAGGCGCAGGCGCGTCCGTCGATGAAGGCCGTCCTGATGGCCGAGGAACCGCGGGCCGAGTTCGTGGTGCCGGCACGCGGCCATGCGAAGCGCCGGCCGCCGCGCACCGCCGGCTGACCATGTTCCTGCTCGACACGAACGTGGTCTCGGAACTGCGGCGTCCGCGTCCGCACGGCGCGGTGCTCGAGTGGATGCGCTCGGCGGACGACGCGGACCTGCACCTGTCCGCAGTCACCCTGGGCGAGCTGCAGGCCGGCATCGAACTCACGCGTGCGCAGGATCGGGCCAAGGCCGCCGATCTGCAGCGGTGGCTGGACGCTCTCGACGGTCAGTTCGCGATCCTTCCGATGGACGGTCGGACCTTCCGTGAATGGGCACGGCTGATGCACGGACGCTCGGACACGCTCTACGAGGACGCGATGATCGCCGCCACGGCGCGCGTCCACGGCCTGACGGTGGTGACCCGGAACGTCGCCGACTTTCGGGTCTTCGACGTGCCCGTGCTGAACCCGTTCGAATCGCCGCGACGTCGCTGACCGGCCGATCGACCGCGATCCGCGACGCCCAAAAACGGCGCCTCGATCCGCCCCTCAAGCCGCCGCCGCATACCTCGCGAACAGATCCCCCGGCAGCGGATCCCGCAGCCGCCACCGGATGGCCATCGGCAGCTCGCCGCGGTGGTCGACGTAGGTGGCGGGTCCGAGGAAGTGGAAGGCGCGCTCCGCGGTGGTCTCGCGCCCGAAGAGCATCACCGCGCTGCCCTGCTCCGCATGGGTCCGGTAGCGCAGCCCCGTGGGGCCGTCGGCGCGGGTCGTGGACTGGCTCTCCCAGTGGATCAGCGACGGGCCGATCGCGTAGTCGCGGTAGCGGGTGTTGGGCGAGAAGCTGCCGGCGGTCTTGTCGAGCGTGAAGGCGAACAGGTCGGCGCGTGCGTCCCGCGCCCAGTGGACGCCGGTCTGCCAGGTCTGCACGCGGGCCCCGCGGCCCACGCCGAACGCCGCGAGGATCTCGATGCGGGTGTAGCGCGCGTGCACGCGCAGCGGCACGTCGGGGCGGCCGTCGAGGGGCTCGGGCAGATGGCCGATGCGATCGGCGAGCACCTCGAGGAGCTGCGCCAATTCGTGCAGCACCTGCGGGTGGCGCCACACCAGGCGCGCGCCGTCGACGAGCGACGTTTCCGCTGAAACGTGGCGGGCGAGGAGCGACGCGACGAGCATCCGCAGCAGTCGTCGGTCCGCCTCGGCGAGCGTGTCGGGATCGGGCGGCTCGTCCCGCGCGACCCACGCGGACCACGCACTCAGGCGCAGCGGATCGTCGACGTGCAGCAGGCGGCCGCAGGCGCGGCGCAGCGTGTCCTCCAGCGGCCCCTCGGGCCGCAGGGCGAGCCCGGCGTCGGCGCACAGGTCCGACCAGCCGCGACGCTCGTCGTACACGTCCTCGACGTCGAGCCCGGTCGCCGCGAGGAAGTCGCGCAGCCGCACGGACCCGCCCGCCGCGGCCTGCTCGCGCAGCGCCTCGACGCGCCGGACGCGGCTGGCCGACAGCCCCTGCCTGAGGTTCTCCAGCACCACGCGCCGCGCGACCGCGTCGAGCTCCATGTGGCAGCCCGCCGGCAGGAACGGGAAGCTGCGCTCCACCTGCTCGATCACGCCGACGCGGCTGCCGCCGAGCAGCGCGCGCAGGCGGCGGTCGAAGCGGAACTCGCGCCGGTGCTGGCCGACGAAGTCGAGCACGGTGCACACGGACTTGCCGGGATGCAGGCGCAGGCCGCGGCCGAGCTGCTGCAGGAAGAGGGTGGGGCTGTCGGTGGGGCGCAGCAGCAGCAGGGTGTCGATCGACGGGACGTCGACGCCCTCGTTGAACAGGTCGACGGCGAAGACCACGTTGAGGCGGCCGGCGGCGAGGTCCTCGAGCGCCCGCCTGCGCTCGGCGGACGGGGAGTCGGCCCACACCGCGGCGGCGGCCACGCCGGCCTGGCCGAACACGCGGGCCATGAAGCGCGCGTGGTCCACGCTCACGCAGAAGCCGATCGCCCTCACGCACGCGGGCCCGTCGGTGCGGCGGTCGAGCTGCGCCAGCACGGCACGCGCCCAGGCGTCGTTCGCGGTCAGCAGGTGGGTCAGGCCGTCGACGTCGTAGCCGGTGCCGCGTCGCCACGGGATCGTCGTCAGGTCCAGCCCGTCGTGGACGCCGTAGTAGGCGAAGGGCACGAGGCGGCGCTGGTCGATCGCGTCCCAGAGGCGCAGGTCGGCGGCGATGCGCCCGTCGAACCACTCGAGCACGGAGCGGCCGTCGGCGCGCTCGGGCGTGGCGGTGAGGCCGAGCAGCTCGCGCGGCGCGAGCCGGCCGAGCAGCGCGACGTACGAGGCGGCGGCCGCGTGGTGGAACTCGTCGACGATCACCACGTCGAACCGATCGGGCTCGATGCGTTCGAGCGTGTCGGCCCTGAGCGTCTGGATCGACGCGAACACGTGCTCGTAGCGCTCGGGCCGCTCGCCGTCGACCCACTTCTCGCCGAAGTCGTGCGCGCGCAGCGCATGGCGGAAGGTGGCGAGCGCCTGGTCGAGCAGCTCGACCCGGTGCGCGACGAACAGCAGGCGCGCACGCGGCAGCTCGCCGCGCAGCCGCGCGTACCAGGCGGCGGCCATCACGGTCTTGCCGGTGCCGGTGGCCGCCACCAGCAGGTTGCGATGGCGGCCCTGGAGGCGGGCGATCGCGATCTGCTCGAGCAGCCGCTCCTGGAACGGCTCGAGCCGCAGCTCGGTGGGCGGCAGCACGAAGCCGGCCGTCGGCTCGGCGCGCGGCTGTCGCGCGTCGAACTCCTCGCGCCGGTACGGCACGAAATCGCGCCCCTCCCAGTAGCTGTCGAACACCGCCGCGACCTTGTCGACGACGCTGCGGTTGCGCGCGGCCGACACGCGCACGTTCCATTCGAGCCCCGTGACCTGGGCGGTGTGCGTGAGGTTCGACGAGCCGATGTACGCGGTGGAGAAGCCGGAGTCGCGGTGGAACAGGAAGGCCTTGGCGTGCAGCCGCGTGCCGCCCTGCTCGTAGGACACGCGGACCTGCGCGCCCGCCGCCTGCAACGCGTCCAGCGCGGCGGCCTCGGTGGAGCCGGTGTACGTCGTGGTGAGCACGCGCAGCGCACGGCCCGAGGCGGTGAAGCGGGCGAGCGTCTCGAGCATCGGGCGGATGCCGCTGCGGCGGATGAAGGCCATCACCACGTCGACACGGTCGGCCGACCCGATCTCCTCGACGAGCTGGCGGCCCACGCCGGGCTCGCCGGGCGCGTTGGTGAGGAGCGTGGTGTCGAGCAGCGGGATCAGCGGCGCGGGGAGCGTCTCGGCGGTGCCCGCCGGCGTGATGTCGCGGACCGCCGTCAGCAGCCGGGGCGGCTCGTCGGGGCGGTCGAGACGCAGGGCCTCGCGCACGGCCTCGTCCGCGAC
>JBAXJZ010000285.1:0-5851 GCA_037137595.1 Burkholderiales bacterium
CGCGATCGCCGCGTGGCCGATCCGTGCGCGCACCAGCGTGTCCTGCGCGAGCGCCATGCCGTCGCCCTCGCGACCGAGCAGCCGTTCGCGCGGCACGCGCACCCCGCGCAGGAAGACCTCGGCGACCGGCACGCCCGACCAGCCGAGCTTCGGCTGGATCGCACCGACCACCAGGCCCGGTGCGTCGCGCGGGACGAGGAACGCGGACAGGCCGCGCGCGCCGCGCCGCGGGCCGACCGTGGCGTCGGCGTCGGTCCGCGCGACGACCACGAACCAGTCGGCGACCGGCGCGCGCGTGATGTAGCGCTTCACGCCGTCGAGCACCCAGCCGTCGCCGTCACGGCGCGCCACGGTGGCCAGGCCCGCGACGTCGGAGCCGGCGAGCCGCTCGGTCAGCGCGAAGGCCGACTGCGCGGTGCCGGCGATCAGCCGCGGCACGACCTCGGCGACCAGCGCGGGCGACGCGCCCGCGACGATCGGCCGGCCGGCGAGATCGGTGCCGGTGACCATCGACGCGGCGGCGCTGCAGACGCGGGCGAGCGCCTCGATGATCCGGATCCGCGCCCGCATCGGCGCACCGCTGCCGCCGGCCTCGACGGGAAAGCCCGTGGCGACGAGGCCCGACGCGCAGAGGTCCCGGAACGTGTCCCAGGCGAACACGTCGGTCTCGGCCACCGCGTTCGCGCGAGCGCCGATCGCGCCGTCGGCGAGCGCCCGCGCGGTCGCGACGATCGCGTCCTCGCGCTCGGACGTCCAGCGCGCGGCGCTCACGCGTGTCCCCGCAACAGGTGCTTCGCGATGTTCACCTGGTGGATCTGGCTCGTCCCTTCGTAGAGGCGGAAGAGGCGCACGTCGCGGTAGAGCCGCACGATCGGATGGTCCTCGATGTAGCCCGCGCCCCCCAGCACCTGCACCGCGCGGTCGGCGACGCGGCCGCAGGTCTCGGACGCGTAGAGCTTGCACATCGAGACGTCCATCGTCACGTCCTCGCCGTCATCGCGCTTCCTCGCGGTCTCGAGCACCAGCGCGCGCGCGGCGGCGATCTCGGTCGCGCTGTCGGCGAGCATCGCCTGCACCAGCTGGAACTCGCCGATCGGCTGGCCGAACTGCTGCCGGGTACGGGCGTGCGCGAGCGCCTCGTCGAGCAGCCGGATCGCCGGTCCCACGCACAGGCCGGCGAGGTTGATCCGCTGCTTGTTGAGCGCACGCATCGCCGAGCGGAAGCCCTCGCCGGGACGGCCGCCCAGGATCGCGTCGTCGGGCACCCAGACGTCGTCCAGGATCACCTCGCCGACCGGCGAGCCGTGCTGGCCGAGCTTGCGGTACTCGGGGCTCGTCGACAGGCCGGGCGTGCCGCGCGGCATCAGGAACGCGGTGATGCCCGACGCGCCGCGCGGCGCGTCGTCGGTCCGCGCGAACACGGTGAACAGGTCCGCGATCGGCGCGTTGGTGATGTAGCACTTGCGGCCGGCGATCCGCCAGCCCGCGCGGCCGCCGGGTCCGGGCGCGGGCACCGCGCGCGTGCGCAGCGCGGTCGCGTCGGAGCCGGCCTCGGGCTCGGTCAGCGCGAAGCAGCCGGTGATCTCGCCGCTCGCCAGGCGCGGCAGCCAGGCCTGCTTCTGCGCCGGCAGGCCGTCGGCGATCAGCGCCTCGGACGCGATGCCGGTGTTGCCGCCGAAGCGCGCGCGGAAGACGGGCGCGGCCTGCGAGACCTCGATGTTGACCCGCGCGAGTTCCTCGGTGGTCAGGCCTGCGCCGCCGTAGGCTTCGGGGATGCTGTGGCCGAACAGACCGAGCGCGCGCATGCGCTCGACCAGCGGCTCGGGGATGACGCCCTCGCGGTCGATCCCCGCCTCCGCAGGAATGCAGTCCTCTCGGACGAAGGCGCGCAGCGTCTGCAGCAGCGCGTCGAGTCGGGCACGGTCACGGATCACGGTCGGGGACTCCTGTCGGTGGGGGCCTCGGCGCGGCACGCGGCCTCGATGCGCCGGGCGGTCTCGATCATCGCGGGCGCGACCTCGTCGACCAGGCGGTCGGCGTCGGACGCGCGGCGCGCGCCGGCCTGCACGGCGAGCGTGCAGTTCAGCGCGACGGTCTCGGGGTGCAGCGACTGGCGCAGCGGCATCGCGACCGCGTGGACGCCGGGACGCCACTGGCCGGTGCTGTGGGTCCAGCCGCGGCGGCGGAAGGGTTCGCGCTCGGCGTCGACCAGCGCGCGCGCGTCGCGAAAGCCCGCGGGGTCGTCGACCTTCAGCCGGTTCAGGATCGCGGTCTGCTCGGCGGCCGGGCGCGCGAGGATCAGCGCGCGGCCGATCGCGGTGGCGGGCAGGGGCACCGGCGTGCCGATGTCCGGCCGGAACGCGTTGCCGCGGTCGGCACGGCAGCTGTCGAGGTAGACCGCGCAGAGCCGGTCGCGCGTGCCCAGGTTGACGGTGCAGCCGGTCTCGCGCGCGAGCTGCTCGAGCCAGGGGCGCGCGACCTGGCGGATCGGCATGCCGGCGAGCAGCGGATACCCGAGCGCCAGCACGCCGGCGGCGAGCGAGACCCGCTGGTCCGTCCCGCGCGACAGGTAGCCCAGCAGCGTGAGCGTGTGCGTCATCCGCGAGACCGTGGCCTTGGGCAGCCCGGTGCGGTCGCAGAGCTCGCGGTTCGACAGCGCGCGGTCCGAGGGGCCGAACGCGCGCAGCACCTCGAGGCCGCGGGCGAGCGCGATCGCGAACTGACGGTCGCCGGTCACGTCGGCGATGCGGGACAGGCCGGGCACGGGGGCCCGGGGGGACGGGGCGGTGCGCACGCGCTCCTCGTGGGGTCTCCTCGTGCGGGCATGGTCGCGCCGTGGCCGCGCGCGGGTCAACCGCGAAGGCCGGTCCGCGGCACGGTCGTTTCGCTGTGCGGAACACGGTTCGACCCCCGCGCGGGCGCGTGCGATAACGGCGGTCCGTCCGCCCGACCGGTCCCGACACGATGACTCCGCCGTCCGCCGCGCTGCTCGAAGGCGTCCGCATCCTCGACATGGCGACGGTGCTCGCCGCCCCGTTCGCCGCGACGCTGTGCGGCGACCTCGGCGCCGAGGTGACCAAGCTCGAACTGCCCGACGGCAGCGACCCGCTGCGCCGGCTGTCACCGGTGCAGGACGGGCACGCGCTGTGGTGGAAGGTGGCCAACCGCGGCAAGCGCGGGATCACGCTCGACGTGCGCAGGGCCGCCGGCCGCGAGCTGTTCCTGCGGCTGATCGCACGCTACGACGTGCTGGTCGAGAACTTCCGGCCCGGGACGCTCGATCGCTGGGGGCTGGACCTCGCGACGCTGCGGGCGGCGAATCCGGGGCTGGTCGTGCTGCGGCTCTCGGGCTTCGGGCAGACCGGACCGCTGTCGGACCGGCCGGGCTTCGCACGGGTCTTCGAGGCGATGGGCGGGCTCGCGCATCTCATCGGTGATCCGCGCGGCGCGCCGCAGCACGCGAACTACCCGATGGGCGACGTGATCGCCGGCGTGTTCGGCGCGTTCGCGATCGCGGCCGCGGTCGCGCGGGTGCGCGCCCATCCCGACGAGACCCCGCCCGAGCTCGACCTGTCGGCGACCGAGTCGCTGCTGCGGGTGCTCGACGCGCTGCCGGTCGAGCACGAGCGGACCGGCGAGGTCCGCGGCCGCTCGGGCAACCGCGCGACCTACACCGCGCCGTCGAACATGTACCGGACCGCCGACGGCGTCTGGATGTCGCTGGTGGCCTCGTCGGACGCGATCTTCGAGCGGCTGTGCCGTGCGATGGACGCCGGCGCGATGGCGACCGATCCGCGCTTCGCGACGATGCGCGCGCGGCTCGCGAACGTCGACCGACTCGACGAGACGATCGCCGCGTGGTTCGCGCGGACGCGCGCCGAGGCCGCGCTCGCCGCCTGCGAGCGCGAGGGCGTGCCGCTCGCGCGGGTGGCCGACATCGCCGCGGTGATGAGCGACCCGCACCTCGTCGCGCGCGGCGCGATCGTGCGGCTGCCCGACCCGCAGCTGGGCAGCCTGCCGGCGCCGGCCGTGGTGCCCCGCGCGATGGGCGCCCCGCCGCTGGCGCCCCCGCGCACCGGTCCGCTGCCGGGCGAACACAACGACGCGGTCTGGGGCGAACTGGGGCTGGACGCGGCGGCGCTCGAGGCGCTGCGGCGCGACGGCGTGATCTGAGCGGCGCGCGGTGACACGATCGTCACGATCGTGACGATCGACCGGTGCCGTGCAACGACGGCGAACGACAACTGGAGACGATGATGACCGACACCTTCCGCGCCTGGCGCGTCGAACGAGACGGCGAGCCCGGCTTCGGCGCGCTGCGCGAGCTGCCGCTGGGCCCGCTGCGCGAGGCGGGCGGCGTGCTCGTGAAGGGCGCCTTCGCGGGCGTGAACTACAAGGACGCGCTGTCGGCGGCCGGCCGCGGGAAGATCGTGCGGACCTTCCCCTGCACGCTCGGCATCGAGCTCGTGGGCACCGTGGCCGCGTCGGACGACGCGCGCTTCGCGCCTGGCGACCCGGTGATCGTCCACGGCTTCGGACTCGCCGCCGAGCGCGACGGCGGGTTCGCCGAGTACCTGCAGGCGCCGGCCGACAAGGTCGTCCCCCTGCCGGCGGGGCTGCCGCTCCTCGAGGCGGCGACGGTGGGCGTCGCCGGCTATACCGCCGCGCTCGCGATCGATGCGATGCAGGCCAACGGCTGGACGCCGCAGGCCGGACCGGTGGCGGTCAACGGCGCGACCGGCGGCGTCGCGTCGATCGGCATCGACATGCTGGCCGGGCTCGGCGCCGAGGTCCACGCGCTGACCCGCCAACCGGACGACGGCTGGCTGCGCGGGCTCGGCGCTGCGGTGGTCGCGCCGCCGATCGCGGTCGGCGAGAAGCCGCTCGAGCGTGCGACCTGGAGCGGCGCGCTCGATTCGCTCGGCGGTCCGGCGCTCGACGCGCTGCTGCGCACCACCGCGCCCGACGGGGTCGTCGCGGCGTTCGGCAACGCGATGGGCAACGGGCTGCCGACGACGGTGCTGCCCTTCATCCTGCGCGGCGTGCGGCTGATCGGCATCAACGCGAACAGCCCGATGCCGCTGCGGCGACGGATCTGGGCGCGGATCGGCACGGACCTGAAGCCGCGGCACGCGGCGTCGATCGGGACGGTCGTCCCCCTGTCCGCGTTGCCCGGCGTCTTCGAGGCGCTGCTCGAGGGGCGGGGGCGCGGCCGCCACGTCGTCGACCTGGGCCGCTGAGCCGTCGCGGGGCGTTCCGCCCGGACCTTGATCCCGCGCAAGCGGGCCGTCGCGCACCGACCTAGAGTGGCATGGAAGACGGCGGCGCCGCCGCCGTCGGGCCGATGGAGGTCGCCGCGATGCCTGCCCTCGAAGGGACCGAGCGTGCCGCCCCGCAGCCCGATCCCGGGCGCGAGGGGCTCGCCCGCGCCGGTCCGTGCCTGATCACGGGCGGGTCGGGCTTCCTGGGCATCAACCTCGTGCGGCACCTGCTCGCGCGCGGCGTGCCGGTCCGCACGCTCGACCTGGAGCCCTTCGACCATCCGGAGCGGGATCGCGTCGACGCCCGCCTCGGGGACGTCCGGGATCCGCAGGCGGTCGACGCGGCCGTCGCCGGCATGCGCACGGTCGTCCACGCGGCGGCCGCGCTGCCGCTCGCCCCGGCCCGCGAGATCATCACCACCGCGGTCGACGGGACGCGGCTGCTGCTGGACGCGGCGGCCCGGCTCGGCGTCGATCGCCTCGTGTTCGTGTCCTCGACCGCGGTCTACGGCATCCCGGACCACCATCCGATCCTTATGATTGATGCGATGAAATTTTGGATGAAAGCCAGCAATATAGATGGTTTCCGT
>JBAXJZ010000286.1:0-5844 GCA_037137595.1 Burkholderiales bacterium
GACCTGACCGGCTTCGGCGAGGGCCTGCGCAACACCATCTCGCTGCGCGGCCGCGGCGGCATGCGCGCCGGCCCGCTGCACTGGAGCGGCAACTTCGACGAGGTGCAGGACTTCGAAGGGCAGATCCGGCGCCTGGCCGGCGGCTCGGGCCTGATGAGCGACGCCGACTTCACGGCGCGCGCCGCGACGATGGGCCTGCCCAAGGCCGGCCGCTCGGTCGACCTCGACCGGCTCGCCGCCTACGTCGGCTCGCTGGTCGAATCCGATCCGGTGCCGGTGCGCCAGAACGACGCCTCGCTGGCGGTCGCGGGCCGCGCGGTCTTCACCGCCCGCTGCGCGACCTGCCACGCCGGTCCGATCGGCACCGACAGCGCGCCCGGCGGGCTGCACGACGTCGGCACGCTCACCGCGGCGAGCGGCAAGCGCCTCGACGGTCGCCTCGCCGGCCTCGACACGCCGCCCCTCGCGGACGTCTGGCAGACCGCGCCCTACCTGCACGACGGCTCGGCCGCGACGATCGAGACCGCGGTGCAGCGCCATGTGCCCGGCCTCACCACCGGCGAACTCAACCGCGTGGCCGCCTACGTGCGGACCGGCGCCACCGATCCGACGCGTCCGTCGCGCCGGATGGAGGGGGCCGAGGTTCGCGCCGCCGGCACCGCCACCGCGATCGGCGACGGCCGCACCCGGATGACCGAGGGCTTCTCGCAGACCGGCGCGCTCTGGGCCGCCCGGCCCTGGTCGACGACCGATCCGTTCACGACGGCCTTCGACTTCACGATCGACGGCAACGGCCGTCACGCCGACGGCCTGGCCTTCGTGCTCCAGGGCGGCGGGACCACGGCCCTGGGTGGCGGCGGCGGCTGCCTCGGCGCCTGCGGGCTGCCCGGCTGGACCGCGGCCGCGCTGCACACCTGGACCTACAACAGCGCCGGCTGGGAAGGGCAGGACCTCGGCTGGGGCCGTCGTCCGCTCGGCTTCGATCTCGGCGCCGCGCAGCGGATCGTCGGCCGGATGTCGATCTCGTGGAATCCGGTCAACAGCCGGCTGTCGATGACCGTCTCGATGCTGGTCGACGGCGTGCCGCGCAGCTTCACCGACGAGCTCAACCTGGACCTGCAGTCGCGCTTCGGCCCGTCGGTCACCGTGGGCATCACCGCGGCCACCGGGGGCGGCCGCGCGACGCAGACGGTGTCGGGCTGGACCGCCACCGCGGGCAACCTGGCGCCGCGTCGCGAAGGCGCCCGCGAGGACTTCGGCGGCATCGCCATCGGCGCGCCCGAATGCGTGTCCTGGGGGCCGCAGCGTCTCGACTGCATGGTGGTCGGCACCGACGGCGCGCTGTACCAGCGCTGGAGCCCGGACGGCGGCGCGACCTGGAACGGCTGGGGCCGCCTGGGCGGCGCGCTCGCCGCCGAGCGTCCGTCGTGCGTGTCGATCGGCGAGAACCGCCTCGACTGCTTCGCGATGGGCGCCGACCGCGCGCTGTGGCAGCTGCGCTGGGACGGCTCGCGCTGGCAGCCGTGGCGCTCGCTGGGCGGGGTGATCACCTCGGCGCCCTCGTGCACCGTGGTGCCCGGCGGCGGCATCGAGTGCTTCGTGCGCGGCACCGACCGCGCGCTGTGGGCCCGGACCGGCACCGGCACGAACTGGACGGACTGGACGAACTGGCGCCGGCTCGGCGGTACGCTGGATTCGGCACCGGCCTGCACCATCGACCTGACCGGCACCGCGCAGTGCTTCGCCCGCGGCGGGGACGCGTCGATGATCCAGATCTCGTCGACCGGCGCCACGCGCGGTCACGGCGGCTGGATCGCCGGCGAGCCCTCGTGCGCGACCCGCGAGGACGGGATGACCTCGTGCTTCGTGCGCGGCGGCGACAACGGCCTGTGGCGCACGGACTTCGACGGCATCGCGTGGAGCGGCTGGCGCGCCCAGCGCGGCACCGCGGGCCTGGTCGCGAGCCCGCCGCGCTGCGCGGCGACCCGCGAGCGCGGCGGCATGGACTGCGCGTTCGTGTCGGCCGACGGCACGCTGCGCCTGCTGACCCAAGACGACGGCGGCCCGCTCGCCGGCAGCTGGCCGCTGCGCGCGCTGGCCACCGGGCGCCTGCTCGAGGCGCCGGGCTGCGTGGCGCGGCGCGGCGCGCTCGACTGCGCGAGCCGCTCGGCGGCGGATCGCTCGGTGCTCGCGACGGGCGCGTCGGTGGATTGATCGGCGGTATCCTCGCGGCTCCCCCGGGACCGCGAGGAGACCGACCGTGAACGCCCCCGACCCCGCCGTCGCCGCGCCCGTCTACCAGTCCGGCTTCGGCAACGAGTTCGCCACCGAGGCGCTGCCCGGCGCGCTGCCGGTGGGCCGCAACTCGCCCCAGCGCTGCCCCTACGGCCTCTACGCCGAGCAGGTCTCGGGCACCGCGTTCACCGCGCCGCGCGCGGACAACCGCCGCACCTGGACCTACCGGATCCGCCCCGGCGCGCTGCACGGCCCGTTCCGCCGCATCGCCGACCGCGGCGTGGTCGGCGCGTTCGGCGCGGCCGCCGGCGTCGAGACGCCGCCCTCGCAGCTGCGCTGGAGCCCGCTGCCGCTGCCCGACGCGCCCACCGATTTCGTCGACGGCCTGTTCACGATGGGCGGCAACGGCGACGCCGCCTCGATGACCGGCTGCGCGATCCACCTCTACGCGGCGAACCGCTCGATGCGCGATCGCTTCGTCTACGACGCCGACGGCGAACTGCTGATCGTCCCGCAGCAGGGCACGCTGCGGCTCCTCACCGAGCTGGGCGAGCTGGTGGTGCCGCCGCTGCACGTCGCCGTCGTGCCGCGCGGCATCCGCTTCCGCGTCGAGCTGCCCGAGGTCGACGCCGCCGGCCCCGACCACGACCGCGCGGGCCCGCTCGCCGCGGTCCGCGGCTACGTCTGCGAGAACTTCGGTGCGCCGCTGAAGCTGCCCGACCTCGGCCCGATCGGCTCGAACGGCCTCGCGAACCCGCGCGACTTCATGAGCCCGGTCGCGCGCTACGAGGACCGCGAGGGCGCGTTCGAGCTGGTCGCGAAGTTCCAGGGCCGGATGTGGGCGGCCGACATCGGCCACTCGCCGCTCGACGTCGTCGCCTGGCACGGCAATCACGCGCCGTACGTCTACGACCTGCGCCGCTTCAACACGATCGGCTCGATCAGCTTCGACCACCCGGACCCGTCGATCTTCCTCGTGCTGCAGTCGGTGTCGGACACGCCGGGCGTCGACACGGTCGACTTCGTGATCTTCCCGCCGCGGATCCTCGCGATGGAGGACACCTTCCGCCCGCCCTGGTTCCACCGGAACGTCGCCAGCGAGTTCATGGGCCTGGTGCAGGGCGTCTACGACGCGAAGGCCGACGGCTTCGCGCCGGGCGGAGCGAGCCTGCACAACTGCATGTCGGGCCACGGCCCGGACGCCGGCACCTTCGAGAAGGCCACCGCCGCCGACACGTCCGTCGCGCACCACATCCGCGACACGATGGCCTTCATGTTCGAGACCCGCACGGTCATCCATCCGACCGCGCAGGCGCTCGCGCTGCCCACGCTGCAGCAGGACTACTGGCGCTGCTGGCAGGGGCTCCGGAAGCGCTTCGACCCCGGCCGTCGCTGATCCGCCCGCCGCCGGCGCGCCGCGCCGCGCCGCGGCGGGTCGTGGCGCGGCGGCCGCGCACCGTTCCCCGTTCCCCCGTTCCCCCCGAGACCGTCCCGATGAGAGCCGTCGCCTACCGCCGCTGCCTGCCCGTCACCGATCCCGAGTCCCTCGTCGACGTCGAGCTGCCCGACCCCGTGCCGGGCGAGTTCGACCTGCTCGTGCGGGTGCGCGCGGTCTCGGTGAATCCCGTGGACACCAAGGTCCGCCGCGGCGTGCCGCCGCCCGAGGGCGGGCTGCGCGTGCTGGGCTACGACGCGGCCGGCATCGTCGAGGCCGTGGGCCCGCGGGTCACGCGCTTCCGCCCCGGCGACGAGGTGTACTACGCCGGCTCGCGGATCCGCCCCGGCACCAACGCCGAGCTGCACTGCGTCGACGAGCGGATCGTCGGGCGCAAGCCGCGCACGCTCGGCTTCGCGCAGGCCGCGGCGCTGCCGCTCACGACCATCACCGCCTGGGAGGCGCTGTTCGACCGGCTGCAGCTGCGGCTGGGGTCGCCGCACGAGGCCGGTGCGCTGCTCGTCACCGCGGGCGCGGGCGGCGTGGGCTCGATGGCGATCCAGCTCGCGCGGCGGCTGTCGGGCGCGCGCGTGATCGCGACCGCGTCGCGGCCCGACAGCCGCGAGGCGGCGACGGCGCTCGGCGCGCACGACGTGATCGACCATTCGAAGCCGCTGACCGAGGGCCTGCAGGCGATCGGCGTGAAGTGGGTCGAGCGCATCTTCAGCGTCTCCCACACCGAGCGGCACTGGCCCGAGCTGGTGAAGGCGGTGGCGCCGCAGGGCCGGGTCTGCGTGATCGACGATCCCGCCGAGCCGCTCGATGCGCGGCCGTTGAAGGCGCGCTGCGCGTCGCTGCACTGGGAGGCGATGTTCACGCGGTCCACCTTCGAGACCCCGGACATGATCGAGCAGGGCCGGCTTCTGGACGAGGTGGCGCGGCTGGTCGACGAGGGCCTGCTGCGGACGACGCACGCGCGCACGCTGGGACACATCGACGCCGCCGGCCTGCGCGCCGCGCACGCGCAGGTCGAGTCGCAGCGCACGATCGGCAAGCTGGTGCTCGAGGGCTTCTGAGCGCCGGCGCACCGGTCCTCGCGGGTGGGTGCGCAGGCGGCGCGGCCCGCGCTCGCGCGGACACGCGACACGGCGATGCGCGCCCGGCCCCGCGGGCGTGATAGGGTCGCCCCGTCCGGCGAGCGCGCCCCGCGCGCCGACCGGCCATCCCTTCCGATCGAGGAGACACCGCCGATGAACCGTCGTTCCCCGCGCGCGCGCGCGGCGGCCGCCCTGCTGGCGCTCGCCGGCGCGCTGGTCGCGGCGCCGCAGGCGCTCGCGCAGCCCTACCCGTCGAAGCCGATCAAGCTCGTCGTGCCGTTCCCGGCCGGCTCCGCCACCGACGGGATCGCCCGCGTGTTCGCCGGCACGCTCGCGCCCGCGCTCGGCCAGCCGGTGATCGTCGAGAACAAGGCGGGCGCCGACGGCGCGATCGCCGGCGCCGAGGTCGTGCGCGCGCCCGCCGACGGCTACACGCTGCTGCTGGCCACCAACAGCCCGCTGTCGGCCGCGCCGGCCATGAAGAAGGTGCCGCCCTACGATCCGGTCACCGACTTCACGCCGGTCGCCGACATCGGCCGCTACACCTTCTTCCTCGTCGTCCACCCGTCGGTGCCGGCGAAGACGGTGGCCGAGCTGGTGGCCTACGCGAAGGCCAACCCGGGCGCGCTGAACTACGCGACCGGCAACACCACCGGCATCGTCTCGATGGCGCTGTTCGCGTCGCTGGGCGGCGTGAAGCTGGTCCAGGTGCCCTACGAGGGCGAGCCGCAGGCGCTGACCGACCTGATCGCCGGTCGGGTGCAGGCGATGGTGGTGTCGGCCGGCACCTCGATCGCGCACATCCGCGAGGGCCGGCTGCGTGCGCTGGCCGTCACCCTCGACAAGCGCAGCCCGCAGCTGCCCGACGTCCCGACCATCGCCGAGGCCGGCATGCCGCAGTTCCGGCTGACGTCCTGGGCCGGCGTCTTCGGGCCGGCGAAGCTGCCGAAGGACGTGGTCGACCGGCTGAACCGCGAGTTCAACGCGGCGATGACCCGCGTCGAGGTGCAGCAGGGCATGGACAAGCTGGGCGTGATCCTGACCCCGTCGACGCCCGAGCAGCTGGGCGGGCTGGTG
>JBAXJZ010000287.1:0-5834 GCA_037137595.1 Burkholderiales bacterium
AGGGCCGGCCGCCCGAGCGGCCGGTCTCCGGCGTGGCCGAGATCGAGAACCTGGGCGCGCTGCTCGAGGACGCGGCCCGCGCCGAGGCGCGCAGCCGCGACGAGGCGCTGCGGCGCGCCGTCGCCGAGCAGGCCGTGCGGTCGCGCGAGGCGAGCGAGCGGCTGCTGCGGCGGGTGCTCGACACCGTCCACGCGTCGGTCGCGGTGCTCGAGCCCGACGGCCGGCTGATCGAGATCAATCGCGCGCCGCTCGTCGCCTCGGGCCTGGCGCGCGCCGCGCTGATCGGGCGGCCGATCTGGGACGGGCCGTGGTGGGTCGACGACCCCGCCGCCCGCGAAGCGGTCCGCACCGCCGTGCTCGAGGCCGCCGAGGGGCACGCGTCGCGGTTCGACGTGCAGATGGGCCTGCCGGGCGTGGGCTGGCGGGCGGTCGACCTGCAGGTCTCGCCGCTGCGCGACGAGCACGGCACGGTCACGCTGCTGATCGCCAGCGGCGTGGATGTGACCGAGCGCGAGCGGACCGCGGCCGCGCTGCGCGAGGCCGATCGGCAGAAGGACGAGTTCCTCGCGATCCTGTCCCACGAGCTGCGCAACCCGCTCGCCCCGATCCGCGCCGCGAGCCACGTGATCCGCCAGCGCGATCCGCAGGACCCGGCCCTGGCGATGGCCGGCAGCGTGATCGAGCGGCAGGTGCGCCAGCTGGTGCGGCTGGTCGACGACCTGCTCGAGGTCTCCCGGATCACGCAGGGCCGGATCGAGCTGGATCGGCGCGCCGAGCCACTCGCCGAGATCGTCGCGACCGCCGTCGAGGCCGCGCGCCCCGCGATCGAGGGCGCCGGCCACCGGCTGGACGTGTGGGTGGCGCCCGACGCGCCCACGGTCGAGGCCGATTCGGCGCGGCTGTCGCAGGCGGTGCTGAACGTGCTCAACAACGCGACGAAGTACACGCCGCACGGCGGCCGGATCGCGGTGCGTGTCGAGCGCGACGGCGCGTGCGGCCGGATCGTGGTCGAGGACTCCGGCATCGGCATCGACGCGGCGGTGCTGCCCCGGATCTTCGAGATGTTCGTGCAGGGCGACCGCAGCGCGGGCGGCCTGGGCATCGGACTCGCGCTCGCACGCCGCCTGGTGGAGATGCACGGCGGGACGATCCGCGCCCGCAGCGACGGTCCCGGACGCGGCAGCCGCTTCGAGATCGAGCTGCCCGTCGCGGCGCCGGGCGTGCGCGTCGCGGCGTCCGCCGGCGGCCACGACTCGGGGCCGCCGGTCCGCCGCAGCGTGCTCATCGTCGACGACAACGTCGACGCCGCCGAGACGCTGCGGCTGAGCCTGGAGCTCGACGGTCACGCGGTCCGGGTCGTCCACGGCGGCCGCACGGCGCTCGCCGAGGTGGCGCACATCCGCCCCGACGCCGTGCTGCTGGACATCGGACTGCCCGACCTCGACGGCCTGGAGGTCGCGCGGCGGCTGCGCGCGAAGTACGGGACGGCCTGCCCGCGGCTGATCGCGCTGTCGGGCTGGGGCCAGGCCGGCGACAAGCAGCGCGCGGCCGAAGCGGGCTTCGAGCGCCACTTCACGAAGCCGGTCGACCCGGGGACGATCGCCGAACTGCTCGCCGCGCCGCCGCCGTCGGCCCCCCCCGAACCCGCGCACGCAGCCTGAACCCGCGGTCGAGGCGAGGGGTCGCGGCGTCGCGAGGGGTCTTCGGGCGCCTTGGTATCATCGGTCCGCCATGTCCCGTCCCCGTCCGGACCTCCGCCGTCGCGACCGCCTCGCGGCCGTGCTCGCGCTCGCGGCCGCGACGGTCGTGCCGCCGCTCGCCGCCCAGTCGCTGCGGACGCTGCCCGAGAACGCCGAGGCCGGCCGTCTGCGCATCGGCGTGTTCCCCGAGGCCGTGCTCGACGGCAAGCCGGTACTGCTCGGCCCAGGCACCCGGATCTACGATGCCGAGAACCGGATCGTGCCCCCGGGCCAGGTCGAGGGCGAACGCACGGTGGCCTACGTCCGCGGGCAGATCGGCGAGGTCGTGCAGGTCTGGCTGCTGACCGACGCCGAGTACCGCGCGCTCGTGGCGCGGATCTCCGCCGCGCGCCGCGCCGCGGGCCAGCAGCGCTGAACCGTCCGCGAGGCCGAATGACCAAGAAGCTCTACATCCGCACGTTCGGCTGCCAGATGAACGAGTACGACTCGGCCAAGATGGTCGACGTGCTCGGCGAGTCCGAGCCCGGCGGCATCGAGACCGTCGACGATCCGGCGCAGGCCGACATCGTCCTGTTCAACACCTGCTCGGTGCGCGAGAAGGCCCAGGAGAAGGTCTTCTCCGACCTCGGCCGGTTCCGCGCGATGAAGCGCGAGCGGCCCGGGCTGCTGATCGGCGTGGGCGGCTGCGTCGCGAGCCAGGAAGGCGCGAACATCGTGAGCCGCGCGCCCTACGTCGACGTGGTGTTCGGTCCGCAGACCCTGCACCGGCTGCCGCAGTTGATCGACGCGCGCCACCGCACCGGCCGCCCGCAGGTCGACATCTCCTTCCCCGAGATCGAGAAGTTCGACCACCTGCCGCCGGCCCGCGTCGAGGGCGCGAGCGCGTTCGTCTCGATCATGGAGGGCTGCAGCAAGTACTGCAGCTTCTGCGTGGTGCCCTACACGCGCGGCGAGGAGGTCTCGCGGCCCTTCGGGGACGTGCTGGTCGAGGTCGCCGGCCTCGCCGAGCAGGGCGTGCGCGAGGTGACGCTGCTCGGTCAGAACGTCAACGCCTATCTCGGCCGCACCGGCGCGGGCGACGAGACCGCCGACTTCGCGATGCTGCTCGAGTACGTGGCCGAGATCCCGGGCATCGAGCGGATCCGCTACACCACCTCGCACCCGCTCGAGTTCTCGCAGCGGCTGATCGACGCGCACGGGTCGCTCGGCAAGCTCGCCGGCCACGTCCATCTGCCGGTGCAGTCGGGCTCGGACCGCGTGCTGGCCGCGATGAAGCGCGGCTACACCGTTCTCGAGTACAAGTCGATCATCCGCCGGCTGCGCGCGGCCCGGCCCGACATCTCCATCACCTCGGACTTCATCGTCGGTTTCCCCGGCGAGACCGAGGCCGACTTCGAGCGGACGATGGCGTTGATCGAGGATGTCGGCTTCGACGGCTCGTTCTCCTTCGTCTACTCGCCGCGACCCGGCACACCGGCGGCCGACCTCGCCGACGACACGCCGCAGTCGACCAAGCTCGCGCGGCTGCAGCGGCTGCAGGCCGCGACCGACGCCCACGCCCGCCGGATCTCCGAATCGATGGTGGGCACGATCCAGCGCGTGCTGGTCGAGGGCCCCTCGCGCAAGGACCCGACCGAGCTCGCGGCCCGCACGGACAACAACCGCGTGGTCAACTTCGCCGGCGAACCCGGGATGGTCGGCGCGCTGCTGGACCTGCGGATCACCTCGGCGCTGCCGCACTCGCTGCGGGGCGAGCGGTGAAGCCCGGGGTGCTGCACTACCAGCCCGCGGAGGCCGACAACCGCCGCCTGGCGAACCTGTGCGGCGCGGTCGACGACAACCTCCGCCAGATCGAGGAGGCCTACGACGTGCGGATCGCGCGGCGGGCCGACGTGTTCTCGATCGAGGGCACGAGCACGCAGGCGAAGCACGCCGCCCGGGCGCTCGAGCACTTCTACCGCCATGCCGACGGTCCGCTGTCCGTCGAGGACATCCAGCTCGGGCTGGTGGAGCTGCGCTCGCCGCGCGAGCGGCGGCCGGCCGCCCGCGACGCCGCGCCGGCCGCCGAGTCCGCCCCCGCGGCCGAGGACGACGCGCCGGTGCTCCACACCCGGCGCAGCGACCTGCAGGGACGCACGCCGCGCCAGCGCGAATACCTGCGCAACATCCTGTCGCACGACATCACCTTCGGCGTGGGTCCGGCCGGCACCGGCAAGACCTATCTCGCGGTGGCCTGCGCGGTCGACGCGCTCGAGCGCGACGCGGTCAAGCGGATCGTGCTGACCCGCCCCGCGGTCGAGGCCGGCGAGCGGCTCGGCTTCCTGCCGGGCGATCTCGCCCAGAAGGTCGATCCCTACCTGCGCCCGCTGTACGACGCGCTCTACGACCTGATGGGCTTCGACCGCGTCGCGAAGATGTTCGAGCGGCAGTCGATCGAGATCGCGCCGCTCGCCTACATGCGCGGCCGCACGCTGAACCATGCGTTCATCATCCTCGACGAGTCGCAGAACACGACGCCCGAGCAGATGAAGATGTTCCTCACCCGGATCGGCTTCGGCTCGCGCGCGGTGGTCACCGGCGACATCACGCAGATGGACCTGCCGCGCGGCCAGCCCTCGGGGCTGATCGAGGCGCGGCGCGTGCTGAAGGACGTGCGCGGCATCGCGTTCACCGAATTCGACTCGACCGACGTCGTCCGCCATCCGCTGGTCGCCCGGATCGTCGATGCCTACGAGCGCCACGCGCCGCGCGACCCGCACTGAGGGCGCGGGCCGGTCGCGGGCCGCGGCCCGGGACCGGAAGGCCGCCCCCCGCTCGGCCCCGCGCCTGTCGCTGTCGATCCAGGTCGAGCCGGCCGCCGGCGAGCTGCCCGCCGACCGCGCGCAGCTGCGCCGCTGGGCGCGGGCCGCACTCGCCACCGACGCGGCGCTGACGCTGCGCTTCGTCGGCGCCCGCGAGGGCCGCGCGCTGAACGCGGGCTTCCGGGGCCGCGACTACGCGACCAACGTGCTCACCTTCGCCTACGACGAGGCGCCCGCCCCCGGCGTTCCGGTGCAGGCCGACATCGTGATCTGCATGCCGGTCGTGGCCCGCGAGGCGCGCGCGCAGAGGAAGGCGGTCCGCGACCACCTCGCGCACCTCGTCGTGCACGGCGTGCTGCACGCGCAGGGCCTGGACCACGAGGACGACGACGAGGCCCGCGAGATGGAGGCCCGGGAGACCGAGGTCCTCGCGCGCTTCAGGATCGCCGACCCGTACCGCTGAACGGCGCGCCCGCGCCCGCTTGGTCGGCCCCGGGCCTTCCGGTATCCTGCCGCGGTCCCGACTCCCGCCCCTCCCGAATGTCCGACCCCTCGCCGGTCCGGGCGCGCCCTTCGCTGCTCGAGCGCATGTCGGCGAAGCTGCTGCGCACGCCCGACGACCGCGACCAGCTGATCGACCTGCTGCGCCGCTCGCAGGAACGCGACCTGCTCGACGCCGAGGCGCTGTCGATGATCGAGGGCGTGCTGCAGGTGGCCGAGACCTCGGCCGCCGAGATCATGGTGTCGCGCGCGCAGATGGACGTCGTCGACGTCGCGTGGCCGGTGGCCGACGTGATCGCGTTCGCGATCCGCACCGGGCACTCGCGGTTCCCGGTGGTCGACGGCGAGCGCGACAACGTCGTCGGCATCCTGCACGCGAAGGACCTGCTGCGCCTGTCGGCCGCGCCCGGCACCTCGCTGCGCGCGCTGCTGCGGCCGGCGTGGTTCGTGCCGGGCTCGCTGAAGCTCAACGTGCTGCTGCGCGACTTCCGCGAGAGCCGGCGCCACCTCGCGATCGTGGTGGACGAATACGGCGGCACCGCGGGGCTGATCACGATCGAGGACGTGCTCGAGCAGATCGTCGGCGACATCGAGGACGAGTTCGACCTCGACGAGTCGGCGGCCAACGTCGTGCCGCTGCCGCCCGGACCGCAGGGCCCGCGCTGGCGGGTCCGCGCGCTGACGCCCGTCGCGCAGCTCGCGGAGCGCTTCGGCGTGGCCCTCGAGGACGCCGCCAGCGACACCGTCGGCGGCCTCGTCACCGAGCGGCTCGGCCGGATGCCGCGCAAGGGCGACCGCGTGGAGATCGGATCGCTGACCATCGAGGTGCTGC
>JBAXJZ010000288.1:0-5822 GCA_037137595.1 Burkholderiales bacterium
GCCCGCGCCGGTGACGGGCTTCGTCGCGCAGGCGCTGGTGGGCTTCGGGCCGATGCTCTGGCAGGTGCTGCGCACGACGATCGTCCAGCGGGCCACGCCGCCCGAACTGCTGGGCCGGGCGTCGGCGACGCTGCAGGTCGCGGTCTACGGCGTGCGGCCGATCGGCGCGCTGGCGGGGGGCGCGATCGCGCACGCCTGGGGGCTGGAGGTCGCGATGACCGCGGTGGCGGCGTGCTTCGCCGCCTCCGCGGCCGTCATGGCGGTGGGTCGCGTCGGAACGCGGCCGGAGGTCCGGCCGGCCGCGGGCTGAGGTCGCATGTCCCCACGCGCCGATCACGCAGCGGGGAAGGGATACCATCGCGCCCGTTCCGTTCCCGCCCCCGAGGAGTCCGCATGTTCCCCACCACCATCGCCGGCAGCCTGCCCAAGCCCGGTTGGCTCGCCGAGACGAACAAGCTCTGGCCGACCTGGAAGTCCGGGGGCGCCGAGCTCGCGCAGGCCAAGCGCGACGCCACGCTGCTGTGGCTGAAGGAGCAGGAGGACGCGGGCGTCGACATCGTCACCGACGGCGAGCAGAGCCGGCAGCACTTCGTGCACGGCTTCCTCGAGGCGGTCGAGGGCATCGACTTCGAGCACAAGGTGAAGATGGGCATCCGTAACAACCGTTACGATGCGATGGTGCCCCAGGTGGTGGGCCCGCTGCGGCTCAAGGGCCGGGTCCACGAGACCGAGGCGCGGCTGATGCGCGCGCACACCACGAAGAAGATCAAGTTCACGCTGCCCGGCCCGATGACCATCGTCGACACCGTGGCCGACGCGCACTACGGCTCGCGCGAGAAGCTCGCGATGGCCTTCGCCGAGCTGCTGAACCAGGAGGCGCGCGCGCTGCAGGCCGACGGCGTCGACGTGATCCAGTTCGACGAGCCGGCCTACAACGTGTTCATGGAGCACGTGCCGACCTGGGGCATCGCGTCGCTGCACCGCGCGATCGAGGGCCTGACCTGCACGACCGGCGTCCACATCTGCTACGGCTACGGCATCCAGGCGAACAAGGACTGGAAGACTTCGCTCGGCGACAAGTGGACGCAGTACGAGGCGATCTTCCCGGCGCTGGCGGGGAGCCGCATCGACCAGGTCTCGCTCGAGGTCGCCAACAGCCGGATCCCCGACGACGTGCTCGGCCTGCTGAAGGGCAAGGACGTGCTGGTGGGCGTGATCGACGTCGCGAGCGACACGGTGGAGACGCCCGAGCAGGTCGCCGAGACGATCGGCCGCGCGATGCGCTACGTGCCGGCGAACCGGATCTTCCCGTGCACGAACTGCGGGATGGCACCGATGGACCGGACGATCGCCGCGGCCAAGCTGCGCGCGCTGGTCGAGGGCGCGCGGCTGGCGGCCGAGCGCTCGAAGTGAACGGGGCGGGCCGGTGAGCTCGCCGGGCCGCCGGGCGGCGACGCCACCGGGCGCGGCCGCGCGATGAGCGCGCGTCCCGCGTCAGCCCTCGCCGCGGCCGCGGCGCGCTACCCGGTGGTGGCGCTGGTACTGCAGGGCGGCGGCGCGCTCGGCGCCTACCAGGCCGGCGTGATCGAGGGCCTGGCCGAGGCGGGCATCGAGCCCAACCGCGTGGCGGGCATCTCGATCGGCGCGCTGAACGCGGCGATCTTCGCGGGCAATCCGCCCGAGCGGCGCGTCGAGCGGCTGCGCGCCTTCTGGGAGACGATCTGCCGGCCGCCGGTGCTGCCGCCGTCGCCGGCGTCGGCCATCCCGGCCGCGGTCGAGGGCTGGCTGCGCGCCTTCGACCCGGCGATGGTCGCGATCAATGCCGGCGAGGCCTGGCGTGCGCTCGTCGAAGGCCAGAACGGCTTCTTCGTGCCCCGGCTGCCGCCGCCGTGGGCGGTGCCCCGGCCGGGGCCCGAGGCCGCGAGCTGGTACGACACGACGCCGCTGCGGGCCACGCTCGAGCGCTTCGCGGACTTCGACCGGATCAACGCGCCGGGCGGCCTGCGCGTGCAGGTCGGCGCGGTGGACGTCGAGACCGGCAACTTCCGCTACTTCGACAGCCACGATCCGAAGGACGCGCCGCTCGGGCCCGAGCACTTCATGGCCTCTGGGGCGCTGCCGCCGGGGTTCCCGGCCGTGCCGGTGCAGGGGCGCTGGTACTGGGACGGCGGGCTGGTGTCGAACACGCCGCTGGAGACCGTGCTCGACTGCGCGCCGCGTCACGACGCGCTGGTCTTCCAGGTCGACCTCTGGAGCGCATCGGGCGCGCTGCCCCGGGACCTCTTCGAGGTGGCGAACCGCACGAAGGACATCCAGTTCTCGAGCCGCACCCGGTACGTGACCGACCGCCTCGATGCCGACGTCGACCGCGCCAAGCTGCTGCGCGAGCTGATCGCGCTGGTGCCGGCCGCCCAGCGCGGCCACCCGGCGGTGAAGCACGCCGAGCGGCTCGCCGACGACCGGCGGGTGAACGTCCTTCACCTGATCTACGACGACCGCGACACCGAAGGCCACTTCAAGGACTACCAGTTCGGCCCGCTGTCGATGCGCGACCACTGGGCGACCGGGCTGAAGGACCTGCGCGACACGCTGGCGCAGCCGGGCTGGCTGGCGAAGCCCGCCGACGGGGAGCGGCCCTTCGTGACCCACGACATCCAGCGGGTCCGGCGGGCCGCGGCGGCGCGGCGCACAAAGAAAAAGCCCGAACCGGAAGGTTCGGGCTGAAACCACCATTGAGGAGGTGGAGGAGACGGTTCGAATCCTACACGCGGGTCTGGTGCAACGCAACAAACTTCGATGCAGGACTGTGTCGAAAACCGGCAAATCGCCCGCCGGACCGCATGTTTGCAGGGCTGACCGTATTTCTGACTAGGACAAAGGGACTGTTGCGGCGCGGAAAAAGACGGGACTCCGACGTGAATCCGACCGCGCCGCCCGCCGGACTCACTCGGCGACCGCCCCGCTGCGCTTGACCGCCTCGGTCCATTTCGCGACGTCGCGGCGCAGCAGCTCGGTGTACTGCTGCGGCGAGCCGGCCACCACCTCCAGGCCGATGGCGGCCAGCTTCTCCTTCACGTCGGGCAGCTGCAGCGTGGCATTGACCTCGCGGGTCAGCGTGGCCGCGATGTCCGGCGGCAGGTTCGGCGGGGCGAGCATCGCCAGCCAGTTGTCCGCCTCGCCGCCGGTGACGCCCGACTCGGCGAGCGTGGGCAGGTCGGGCAGGGCGGGCGACCGCTTGCTCGAGGCCAGCGCCAGCGCCCGCGCGCGGCCCGACCGGATGTGCGGCAGCGAGGTGTTGACGCTGACCGCGGTCATCTGGACCTCGCCGGCGACCAGCGCCTGGATCGCCGGCGCGCCGCCCTTGTAGGGCACGTGGATCATGTCGAGGCCGCCGGCCGCGTGCAGGAACACGGTCTGCGCGAGGTGCGAGCCGTTGCCGGTGCCGGCCGACGAGAAGGTGAGCTTGCCGGGCTGCGACTTCACCAGCGCGACGAACTCCTGCACGGTCTTCGCGGGCACCGACGGGTGCAGCAGCAGCACGGTGGGGAACATCGTCGACAGCGAGACCGGCGTGAAGTCCTTGAACACGTCGTACTGCAGCCGCGAGCCGTAGAGCTGCGGCGCGATCGCATGGGTGCCGGTGTCGGCGACGACGATCTGGTAGCCGTCGGCCGGCGCACGCGCGATGCCCGCGCAGGCGATGGTGCCGCCGGCGCCGGTGCGGTTCTCCACGACGACCGACTGGCCGATCCGCTCCGACAGCTTCTGGGCCAGGATCCGGCCGAAGGCGTCGGAGTTGCCGCCGGCCGCGTGCGGCACGACGATCTTCAGGGGGCGGGACGGGAAGGCCTGGGCACGGGCGGCGCCCGGGGCGGCCGCGAGCGCGGCGATCGCCGCGAGCATGCGGCGGCGGACCGGCGCGGGCGCCGGCACGGCAGCGGAACGGGGCATCGGTGTCTCCTCGTGCGCGCGCGGCCCGGGGAGCGGCCGCGTCGCGGGAGGCCGATGATAAGCCGGCCCGCGACGGGGCGACGCGGCGGGCGTTCCGCCCGCGCGGTTCAGCGCAGCGCGCCGTCGACGTAGAACCAGCGGCCGGCCTCGCGGACGAAACGGCTCGTCTCGTGCAGGCGCGTGGCGCGGCCGTGCGTGCGGCAGCGCGCGACGAACTCGACGGTGGCGTGCGTGTCGTCCTGCGCGGCGCGTGCGCGGACCTCGAGGCCGAGCCACTTCGTCGCCGGATCGACCTCGAGCCCGGCGGGGCGCGTCGACGGATGCCAGGTGTCGAGCAGGTAGGGCACGAGCCCGAGCACGTAGGCCGAGTACCGCGAGCGCATCAGCGACTCGGCGTCGGGCGCGGCGAGCCGGGTCGGGCCGTCGTGCCAGCGGCCGCAGCAGTCGGCGTACGCGGCGGCGCGGCCGCAGGGGCAGGGCGGGGCGGGGCGGCTCATCGGGGCATCGTACGCGAGGGGGGACCGCCCGACGCGACGGCGCCCGGGGGCCGCGGCGTCACGCCGCCGATCGGTCCGAGCACCAGCGCGGTCCCGACGAGGATCACCGCGGCGCCGGCGAGCATCTGCAGGCCCACCGGCTCGCCGAGGTAGAGCGCGCCCGAGACCATCGCCACCGGCGGGTTCAGGAAGGTGACCGAGGTGGCGCGGATCGCGCCGACGTTGCGGACCAGCCGGTAGTACAGCAGGAAGCCCAGGCCCGACGACGCGACGCCGAGGAAGGCGACCTCGAGCCAGGCGCGCAGGCCGGGCGGCTGTGCGGGCCAGGTCGCGGCCGCGAGCGGCGCGAGCACCAGCGCCGAGACGCCGAGCGTGCCCACCGAGATCGCCACCGGGCCGTGACCGCCGAGGCGCTGTCGAGTCCAGTGTCCGCCGATGCCCCAGAGCGCCGAGGCGACCAGCATCGCCACCAGCGCCCAGCCGGTGCCGCCCTCGCGGAAGCTCACGCCGCCCCAGGTCAGCACGAGCACGCCCGCGAAGCCGATCGCCAGGCCGAGCGCGCGCCAGCGGCCGATGCGTTCGCGCAGCCACAGGCTCGCGACGATCGCGGCGAACAGCGGCGAGGTGGCGTTGAGCAGCGCGGTGAGGCCGGCGGTCATCGACAGCGAGGCCCAGGCGAGCAGCACGAAGGGCAGCGCGGAGAACAGCACCCCCTGCACGACGACCGCGCGGCCGCCGGCGCGCAGCGCGGCGAGCCCGCCGTGTGCACGCAGCAGCGGCGCCAGCACCAGCGCCGACAGACCCAGCCGCAGCGCGATCAGGGGGATCGGCCCGAACTCGGGCACCGCCGCGCGGATGAACAGATAGGCGCTGCCCCACAGCAGCGCCAGCACGCAGAGCTCGAACAGGTCGCGGCCTCTCATCGGCCGCAGCTTAGACCGGGGCGTCGCCCCGGCCGTTCCGCATTCGATGCGCTCAGGCCGTGCGGAACACCATCACGGTCTTCGCGAGCTGCTGCGCCTGCTCGGCGAGGCTCTCGGCCGCGGCCGCGCTCTGCTCGACCAGCGCGGCGTTCTGCTGCGTCATCTGGTCGAGCTGGCCGACCGCCGCGTTCACCTGCGACACGTTGTTCGACTGCTCGGCCGACGCGTCGCTGATGCCCGAGATCAGGTCGTTGACCGCGTGCACGCGGCGCACGATGTCGTCGATCGCCTGGCCGGCCTCCGCCGCGAGCTTCGAGCCCTGCTCGACCTGGCCGACGCTGTCGGTGATCAGCGTCTTGATCTCCTTGGCGGCCTGGGCGCTGCGCTGCGCGAGGTTGCGGACCTCGGTCGCCACCACCGCGAAGCCGCGGCCCTGCTCGCCGGCACGCGC
>JBAXJZ010000289.1:0-5817 GCA_037137595.1 Burkholderiales bacterium
CGGCAAGGTCGCCACCGACGGCTGGAGCAAGCTCACCGGCCACGACGTGCTCGACCTCGCGAAGAAGTTCGAGGGCTACGGCGTCGAATCGGTCATCTACACCGACATCGGCCGCGACGGCATGCTGAGCGGCGTGAACATCGAGGCCACGGTGCGCCTGGCGCGCGGCCTGTCGATCCCGGTCATCGCCTCCGGCGGCGTGGCCGCGCTCGACGACGTCGACAAGCTCTGCGCGGTCGAGCACGAGGGCATCGAGGCCGCGATCGTCGGCCGCGCGATCTACGAGGGCACGCTCGACTTCAAGGCGGCGCAGGCGCGCGCCGACGAGCTCGGCGGCGAGTCCTGACCGTGCTCACCAAGCGCATCATCCCCTGCCTGGACGTCACCGCCGGGCGGGTCGTCAAGGGCGTGAACTTCCTCGAGCTGCGCGACGCCGGCGACCCGGTGGAGATCGCGCGCCGCTACGACCGCGAGGGCGCCGACGAGCTGACCTTCCTCGACATCACCGCCTCCAGCGACGAGCGCGACATCATCCTGCACGTGATCGAGGCGGTGGCGGCCGAGGTGTTCATCCCGCTGACCGTGGGCGGCGGCGTGCGCGCGGTCGAGGACGTCCGCCGGCTGCTGAACGCCGGGGCCGACAAGGTCTCGATCAACACCGCGGCGCTGCAGAACCCGCAGCTCGTCGCCGACGCCTCGCACCGCTTCGGCTCGCAGGCGATCGTCTGCGCGATCGACGCCAAGCAGGTCGAGCCGGGCCGCTGGGAGGTGTTCACCCACGGCGGGCGCAGGCCCACCGGACGCAACGCGGTCGACTGGGCGCGAGAGGTCGAGCGCCTCGGCGCCGGCGAGATCCTGCTCACCAGCATGGACCGCGACGGCACGAAGCAGGGCTTCGACCTCGGCCTCACCCGCGCGGTGTCCGACGCGGTCGGCATCCCGGTGATCGCCTCGGGCGGCGTGGGCACGCTGCAGCACCTGGCCGACGGCGTCACCCAGGGCCGCGCCGACGCGGTGCTCGCGGCGAGCATCTTCCACTTCGGCGAGCACACGATCGACGAGGCCAAGCGCCACCTGGCGGCGCAGGGCATCGCGGTCCGGCTGCAATGAGCACGCCCGCCACCGGCGGCGAGGCCGTCGCCGCCGGCTCGGCGCCGGCGGCCTGGCTCGACGCGGTCCGCTGGGATGAGGCCGGCCTGGTCTGCGCGGTCGCGCAGGACGCGGCCACCGCCCGCGTGCTGATGGTCGCCTGGATGGACCGCGAGGCGCTCGCGGAGACCGCGGCCACGGGCCGCGCGGTCTACTACTCCCGGTCGCGCCGTCGCCTGTGGCGCAAGGGCGAGGAGAGCGGCCACACCCAGGCGGTGCGCGAGATCCGTCTCGACTGCGACGGCGATGTGATCGTGCTGCAGGTGGAGCAGGCCGGCGGCATCGCCTGCCACACCGGCCGGCCCTCGTGCTTCTTCAGCCGCCTCGACGGCGACCGCTGGACGGTGGTCGATGCGGTGCTGAAGGATCCGGCCGCGATCTACGCCGCGCCGGCCCCGACGCCGGAGGACCCGACATGACCGAACCCCGCGACGACGTCCTCGCGCGGCTGGCCGCCACGCTCGAATCGCGAAAGGGCGGCGATCCCGACCGCTCCTACGTCGCGAAGCTCTTCCACAAGGGCGGCGACGCGATCCTGAAGAAGATCGGCGAGGAGGCCACCGAGACGGTGATGGCCGCCAAGGACGGCGATCCGGCGCGCATCGTCGCCGAGACCGCCGACCTGTGGTTCCATTGCCTCGTGATGCTCGCCCACCACGGTCTCGGGCCGGCCGACGTGCTGGCCGAACTGGCCCGTCGCGAAGGGATGTCGGGCATCGAGGAGAAAGCGCTGCGTCCGCGGCGCGACTGACGCACGGGCCCGGCGAACCGGGCCTTCGACCCAGGAGCCGAGATGAGTCACGACTGCATCTTCTGCAGGATCGTCCGCGGGGAGATCCCGAGCCGCAAGGTCTACGAGGACGACGAGATCCTCGCCTTCCACGACATCAAGCCGGCGGCGCCGGTGCACTTCCTGGTGATCCCCAAGGTGCACGTCGTGAACCTCTATGACGCCGACATGAATCACCAGTCGGTGCTGGGGAAGATGATGGGGATGACCGGACGGCTCGCCCGGGAACAGGGCCTGGACGACGGCTTCAGGACCATCATCAACAGCGGAAGGGTGGGTCGGCAGGAGGTGTATCATCTCCACATGCACGTGTTGGGCGGGCCCGACCCCCTTCGATCGGGCATCAATACGCCCTGACACTGGAGGTTCGAGATGGGTTCGTTGAGCATCTGGCACTGGCTGATCGTCCTGGTGATCATCATGCTGGTCTTCGGCACCAAGAAGCTTCGCAACATCGGCTCCGACCTCGGCGGTGCGGTGAAGGGCTTCAAGGAAGGCGTGAAGGAAGGCGCGGCCGAACCGGCAGCCGCCACCGACTCCGCCAAGACGATCGACGTCGACGCCAAGCCGAAGGGCTGACCCCTAGGCCGTCCTCCGGGGCGGCCCCGGCCGGCGGCGAATCCTGACGCGAGCGGCCGAGCGCCGCTCGCTGCGTTTGGGTCCTCATGTTCGACATCGGTTTCTCCGAGATGGTGGTCCTCGCGGTCGTGGCGCTCGTCGTCCTCGGCCCGGAGCGGTTGCCCAAGGTCGCCAAGCAGGCGGGCGCCTGGATGGGCAAGCTGCGCCGCTACGTCGACGACGTGAAGTCGGACATCAACCGCCAGATGGAGCTGACGGAGCTGCGCAACCTCAAGTCGCAGCTGACCGACGCCGCGAAGGACCTCGAGTCCTCGGTGTCGACCTCGGTCAGCGACATGAAGACCTCGTTCGGCGAGATCGAGAAGTCGTTCGAGAGCGCGTCCTCGACCCCGGCCGAGCCCGCCACCGACTGGGACAAGATCTATGCGGTGCGCCGCTCCCGCGAGCGCATCAAGGACCGTCGGATCGAGCGCGAGAAGGAGCTCGGCATCAAGCGGCCCAAGCGCCGCTTCCATCGCTGAGACCCCGCCGTGGCCCTACCCAAGCTGTTCAGCCGCAAGCAACCCGAGGTCGACCCGGCCCAGGACGAGAGCTTCATCTCGCACCTGGTCGAGCTGCGCGACCGGATGATCCGCTCGCTGGTGGTGGTGCTGATCCTGTTCGGGGTCTGCTTCTACTTCAGCGGCGAGATCATGAAGTTCCTGTCGCAGCCGCTCTACCAGGCGCTGCCGCCGGGCACCAAGCCGATCTTCACCGACCAGGCCGGCGCGTTCTTCACGCTGACCAAGGTCTCGTTCCTGACCGCGCTGCTCGCCGCGCTGCCCTGGGTGCTCTACCAGGCCTGGGCCTTCGTCGCGCCCGGGCTCTACGACCACGAGAAGCGCTTCGCGCTGCCGCTGATCGTCTCCAGCGTGTTCTTCCTCTGCGTGGGCATCTCGTTCGCGTACTTCTTCGTGCTGCCCGCGGCCTACAAGTTCTTCATCTCGTTCTCCGCGCAGACGGGTGCCGAGACGCTGCAGGACCTGCAGAAGTACTGGGACTTCACGCTCGCGATCTTCTTCGGCTTCGGGCTCACCTTCGAGGTGCCGGTGGTCGAGATGCTGCTGGTCAAGCTCGGCATGGTGACCACGCAGCAGCTGCGCGACGCGCGCCGCTACGTGATCGTCGGCGCGTTCGTCGTGGCCGCGGTGCTCACGCCGCCCGACGTGCTGTCGCAGTTCATGCTCGCGATCCCGCTGATCTTCCTGTACGAGCTGGGCATCTGGATGTCCGGCTTCATCGCCGCGGTGAGCAAGGCGCCACCCGAGCCCGACGAGACCGCGGCCACGCCCTCGCCCGGGTCCACCGACCCGAGCTGATCGCGGGCCCGGCCGCGCCGGCCGGGCCTCAGCGTTCGTTCGCCTTCGGCGACGCGTCGAGCTTCTGCGCGAAGCGCCGCATGCCGCCCAGCCAGCGGTCGTAGTCCTCGCCCTTGCGCCGGAAGTAGGTGGCGACCTGCGGATGCGGCAGGATCAGGAACGACTCGGCCGCCATTCCCTCGACGACGCAGTCGGCCAGCACCGAGGCCGGGATCACCCCGTCGTTGGCCGCGGCGGCCGCTCCGGCGCGGCCCTGGATCATCGGCGTGTCCACCGCCTGCGGGCACAGCACCGAGACGCGCACGCCGGCCGATCCGTGCTGGATCGACAGCCATTCGGCGAAGGCCACCGCCGCGTGCTTGGAGACCGCGTAGGTGGCCGAGGGCAGCGAGGTCAGCAGGCCGGCGGCCGAGGCGGTGTTGAGCAGGTAGCCCGAGCCGCGCTCGCGCATGCCGGGCACGACCGCGCGCGCGGCGTAGACGTGGGCCATCACGTGGACCTGCCAGGACAGGTCCCAGTCGGCGTCGGGCGCGTGTTCGGAGCCGTCTCGGATGATCCCGGCGTTCGAGCAGAAGACGTCGACGTGGCCGAAGCGTGCGTCGGCCGCGGCCACCAGCGCCTGCACGTCGGCCTCGACGCCGACGTCGCCGCAGACCGCGATCGCGGGCACCCGCGGCCGGTCCTCGCCGGCGCCGCGCTCGAGCTGGGCGGCCAGATCGTCCAGCGTGGCGCGGTGCGCCGGCAGGTCCGCCAGCACCAGGCCGCGCGGCCGCTCGCGGGCGAACCGCAGCGCAAGCGCGCGGCCGATGCCGCGGGCCGCGCCGGTGATCACGATCGATCGATCGGCGAGCTTCATCCCCGTCTCCTCCCTGTGATTTTTCCGGGAGAGTACCGCGTCGCGCGGCGGTCGCCCACCGTCGCGTTCCGCGCGGCGGCGGGCCGAAGGGTCGCGCCGCGGCGCTCAGGGCCGCTGGATCGACTGCAGGTAGTCCACCAGCGCGACGATCCGGCCGCGGACGCTCCATTCCGCCGGGAACGGCGTGCCGCGCGTCTGCGCGTCCGACTGCTCGCGATAGATGCGGCCCCAGACCGGCATGTCGCGCGTGCCGTGCGGGCCCGGGCCGGTCACGCCGCGGCCGTCGATCAGGTCGGCGATGGCGGACCGCGGGAAGGTGCCGCCGTGGCGCCGCGCGATCGCGGTGAGGTCTGCCGGTTCGCGGGCGAGGAAGGGCTTCATCGGGCCGTCGCCGCGCGCCTCCATGCCGTGGCAGGTCGCGCAGTTCGACTCGAACTCGTGGCGGCCGAGCTCCACGCCGACCGGCGAGGGCGTCGGCGTCTGGGCGGCGCCGGGGCCGGCCGCGGCGAACGCGGCCACGGCGAGGACGGTGGCCGCCCCGCGCGACGCGGCGGGACGGACGGAGCGGAGCAGGCTGTGCATGGAGCGTCACGGGAACGGTGGTCGGACCCCCAGTCTGCGTCCGAGCCGCGGGCCGGGATTGACGGCGATCAAGCGGGTGCAAGGCCGTGCCGGGGCTTGGCCATGCAGGTCCGTCGGGTATCCGGCGCGGCCGGCGGGTTCCGATACGCTTGCGGAACGTCGCGGGGTCGATCGCGTGGGGGCGTCCCGTCGCCCGCCGCGCCGACCCGCGTGCACCACCGACCATGAGCCGCCGACCCTCCCGCCACGACGATCCGGCGACCCTCGCCGAGCACTCGGCGCCCGCACGCGCGTTCGACGCGATGCCCGCGTCGATCGGCGTGCTCGACGGCGACGGCCGGATCGTCGCGGTCAACGCGGCCTGGCGGCGCTTCGGCGAGGAGAACGGCTCCACCGATCCGGGCTTCGGGGTCGGTCGCAACTACCTCGAGGTCTGCGACGCCGCACGGGACGAGGGCCCCGAGGTGGCCGCGGTCGCCGACGGCCTGCGGGACGTCCTGGCC
>JBAXJZ010000290.1:0-5814 GCA_037137595.1 Burkholderiales bacterium
AAGGCCTTCGCGGTGGCCGCGGCGGTGGCGCTGCTCGCCGCGGCGGTGGCGGCGAGGATCCCGGCTCCGAAGGCGCGCCGCGGCTGAACGCCGCGTGCGCCCGCCTCACTCGCGCGGCAGCAGCCGCGAGCGCCGGCGGACGATGGTGACCGTGGGCGCGGCGGGCGCCGGCGGCCGTGCCTCGGCCGGCGGCGGCAGTTCGACGTCCGGATCCTCGCGCGGCGCCTGGGGCTCGCCGCCCCAGCCGCGGGCCTCGTCGCGACGCGGTCCGCCTTCGGCCCGGCGCGGGCCGCCGGCACCCGGCGGCGGCCGACGGCCGCGCTGCGCGGTGGCCGGCTCGATCGTGCTGATCGCGTGACCGTAGATCACCATCTCGCCGTGCTGCGTCTCGAGCAGCACGGTGTGCACGTCGAACGATTTGATGCGACCGGTGAAGCGCGTGCCGCTCAGCAGGTAGACGTGGACCGCGGTCCGCTCGCGCCGGTACCGGTTGAGCTGCAGGAACTGCCGGTTCTTGGGATCTTCGGGAGCTTTCAAGCGGGGCTGGGCGGTGGTCCGACGCCGTGCCGCGGGCACGCCGACGCGTTGGGTTGCCCGGCGTCGCCGGGTCGTCGTGAAGGACATTGTAGACGGCGATCCGCGATCCCGCGACACGGGACGCTGTCAGGATGAGGACGATCCGACACGCGGCCGTCGGCTTGACGCCCCACCGGCGGGCCGACCAGAATGGCCCGGACCACACAGACCGGACGCCGGCGTGCCCCGCACGACCAGGACGTCCAGGACACCCAGGAGACTCACCAGTGATCCGTTCGCTTTCGCGCTTCGTGAAGACCGCGGCCGTCGGTCTCGCGCTCGCCGCCGCCTCCACCGCGGCGCTCGCCCAGACCTATCCGAACCGTCCGATCACGCTGATCGTGCCCTGGGGCGCGGGCGGCGGCACCGACGCGACGGCGCGGATCGTCGCGAGCCTGCTCGAGAAGGATCTCGGCCAGCCGATCAACGTCGTGAACCGCGTCGGCGGCTCCGGCGTCGTCGGTCACCAGGCGATCGCGTCCGCGGCCCCCGACGGCTACACGGTCGGGATGATCACGGTCGAGATCACGATGATGCACCACCAGAAGCTGACGGAGCTCACGCACGCCAGCTACACGCCGCTGGCGCTGATGAACCTCGATCCGGCCGGCTTCCAGGTGCGCGCGGACTCGCCCTACAAGTCGATGAACGACGTGCTGGCGGCGATCAAGGCGAATCCCGGCAAGTTCAAGGCCTCGGGCACCGGCCAGGGCGGCATCTGGCACCTCGCGCTCGCCGGCATGCTGTCCGACCTGAAGATCGATCCGGCGAGTGTGCCGTGGGTGCCGTCGCAAGGCGCCGCGCCCGGCCTGCAGGACCTGGTCGCGGGCGGCGTCGAGTTCGCGCCGTGCTCGCTGCCCGAGGCCCGCTCGCTGATCGACGCGGGCAAGGTCCGCTCGCTCGCGATCATGGACGCCAAGCGCTCGGCGCTGTTCCCGAACGTGCCCACGCTGAAGGAGGCGACCGGCTCGAACTGGGCGACCGGCGCGTGGCGCGGCATCGCGGCACCCAAGGGTCTGCCCGCCGACGTGAAGACGAGGCTCGAGGGCGCCCTCAAGCGCGTCTACGACAGCAAGGAATACCAGGAGTTCATGTCGCAGCGCGGCTTCGGCGTGATCTGGGGCAGCGGCGACGAGTTCGCCCGGTTCATGGCCAAGGGCGACGCCGACATGAAGGCGGTGATGACCGCCGTCGGCATCGTCAAGTAACGGCCCGGACCCGGACACCCGGTGAAGATCAACGACGCGCTGTCCGGCGCGGGCCTGCTCGCGCTGTCCGGCTGGGTCTTCTGGGAGATCCGGTCGTTCCCCAACATCCCGGGCCAGAACATCGGCCCGGGGGCGTTTCCCGGCCTGCTCGCCGCGCTGCTCGCCGGCTGCGCGGTACCGCTGATCGTCCGCGGCCTGCGCGAGCGGGCGGCCGGCGGCGCGTGGTTCGTGCCGGGCGCGTGGATGACCTCGGGACCGCACCTGCGCGCGTTCCTGATCGCGATCGGCTGCCTGCTGTTCTACATCCTGCTGTCCGACCGGCTCGGCTTCATCCTCTGCGGCAGCCTGCTGCTGATGGTGCTGTTCGCGACGCTCAAGGTGCGGCCGGCGCTGATCGTCCCGATCGCGCTCGGCGTCACGCTGCTGATCCACACCATCTTCTACAAGGGCCTGCGGGTGCCGCTGCCGTGGGGCGTGCTGCTCCCGGTCGCGTGGTGACCCGGCGGGTGACGCGATGACCCTTGCCGTCTGGAGCCAGGCGCTCGGCCTGGTGCTCGATCCCTACGTGCTGATGGTGATCCTCGCCTCGGCGATGTTCGGCCTGTTCGTCGGCTGCATCCCCGGGCTCACCGCCACGATGGCGACCGCGCTGCTGGTGCCGATCACCTTCTTCATGGCGCCGGTGCCGGCGGTGGCGGCGATCGTGACCGCGACCGCGATGGCGATCTTCGCCGGTGACATCCCCGGCGCGCTGCTGCGCATCCCGGGCACGCCCGCGTCCGCCGCCTACACCGACGAGGCCTACCGGATGACGCTGAAGGGCGAGGCCGAGGTCGCGCTCGGCGCCGGCCTGGTCTTCTCGGCGGTCGGCGGCCTGTTCGGCGTCCTGGTGATGATCCTGTTCTCGCCGACGCTCGCCGAGTTCGCGCTGAACTTCTCGTCGTTCGAGTACTTCTGGCTGGTGGTGCTGGGTCTCGCCGGCGCGGTGTTCATCGGCAACGCCAGCGTGCTCAAGGCCTCGATCGCGCTGCTGCTCGGACTGCTGATCGCCTGCATCGGGATGGAGAACCCGGCCGGCATCCCGCGCTTCACCTTCGGCCTCACCGACATCATGAGCGGGATCGAGCTGATCCCGATGATGGTCGGCATGTTCGCGGTCTCCGAGTTCCTGCGCTTCCTGGTCAACATGGATCCGCCGGCCCAGATCGTCGCCAAGCGCATCGGCAACATCTTCACCGGCATGGGCGGCCTCCTGATGAGGTACCGCTGGCCCCTGGTGCGCGGCAGCGCCCTGGGCACGGTGATCGGCATCCAGCCCGGCTCCGGGGCGGACATGGCCTCGTGGATGTCCTATGCGATGTCCAAGAAGTTCTCGAAGGAGCCGGAGAAGTTCGGCACCGGGCACGTCGAGGGCATCGTGGAGTCGGGCGCGGCGAACAATTCGTCGCTCGCGGGCGCGTGGATCCCGGCGCTGGTCTTCGGCATCCCCGGCGACTCGATCACGGCGATCGCGATCGGCGTGCTCTACATGAAGAACATGAACCCCGGGCCGACCCTGTTCGTCGACAACCCGCAGAACATCTACGCGATCTTCCTCGTCTTCATCATCGCCAACCTGATCATGCTGCCGCTCGGCTGGCTCACGGTGCGGCTCGCGACGAACATCCTGAAGGTGGCGCGCAACATCCTGATGCCGGTGATCCTGCTCTTCTGCATCGTGGGCTCGTTCGCCATCAACAATTCGGTGTTCGGCGTGGTGCTGATCCTGGTCTTCGGCCTGATCGCCTTCGTGATGGAGGAGAACGGCTTCCCGGTGGCGCCGACCATTCTCGGCGTCGTGCTCGGGACGATGATGGAGGAGAACTTCATCAAGTCGATGATCAAGTCCGACGGGAACATCCTGGAGTTCTTCACGCGCCCGATCGCGATGTGGCTCGCGATCGGTACCTTCGTCATCCTCTTCTGGCCGGTGGGCACGTGGCTGTGGCGCAGGCTGCGCGGCGCCGGCGACGCGAGCCCCGCATGACCGCATCCCTCCTCCCGAACGACCTCGCCGGCAAGGTCGCGCTGGTCACCGGCGCCTCGACCGGCATCGGCGCGGCCGTCGCGCGCGAATTCGGCCGCCTCGGCATGAAGGTCGGCGTCCACTACTTCGCGAGCGCGGACGCGGCCGAGGAGGTGGCCGCCGACGTGCGCCTGGCCGGCGGCGAGGCGTTCACGCTGCGCGCCGACGCCCATTCGTCCGCCGAGATGCGCGCCGCGGTCGAGGCGACCGTGAAGCGCTTCGGCCGGATCGACGTGCTGGTCAACAACGCCGGCGCGCTGGTCAGGCGCGTGCCGATCGACCAGTTCAGCGACGCGATCTTCGACGAGGTGGTGGACGTCAACGTCCGCTCGGCGCTGGCCGCGACCTCGGCCGCGGTGCCCGCGATGCGTGCGCAGGGCGGCGGCAACGTGATCTTCGTGACCTCGATCGCCGCGCGGCACGGCGGCGGCCCGGGCGCATCGATCTACGCGGGCTCGAAGGCCTTCGTCAGCTGCGCCACGCACGGCCTGGCCAAGGAGCTCGCCAAGGACCGGATCCGCGTCAACGCGGTCTCGCCGGGCGTCATCACCACGCCGTTCCACGAGAAGTTCTCGACGCCCGAGCAGCTGGAGTCGATGCGGCTCACGATCCCGATGGCACGGCTGGGCACGGCCGACGAGTGCGTGGGCGCGTTCGTGTACTTCGCGTCCGAACGGCTGTCGGGCTACGTGACCGGGCAGATCCTCGAGGTGAACGGCGGGCAGTACATGCCCTGACGGCGAGGGCACCGGCGCCCTCGCCCGCGCGCCGTCGCGCCGCGGGCCTCACTCGATGCGGTCGAGGTCCCGGTCCTTCGTCTCGGGCAGCGCCACCAGCGCCACCACCGCGGTGACCAGCGCGACCGCGATCGGGAAGCCCAGCCCGGCGAGCGCCTCGCCGCGCGCGGCCACGCTCGCGGCGGCGATCGCCGGCAGGAAGCCGCCGAACCAGCCGTTGCCCAGGTGGTAGGGCAAGGCGATCGCGGTGCAGCGCACCCGGGTCGGGAACAGCTCGGCCAGCGTCGCCGCGACGGGCGCGTAGACCATCGCCGCGATCGCCACGAGCAGCCACAGCAGCGCCACCACCTCGACGCGGTCGATGCGGTCGGGATCCGCGCGGTCGGGGTAGCCCTCGATGCGCAACGCGCCGTCGAGCCGCGCGCGCAGCGCATCGGCGTCGCCCGGTCGCAGGTCCTCGAGGTCCACGGTCCGGTCGCCGACGGTGACCGACGGCGGCAGGCCCTCGGGCAGCGCCTCGCGCTCGTAGCCGAGGCCGCGCCTCGCAAGGTGGCGACGGACGAGATCGCAGGTACCGAGGTCGCGGTCGATGCCGAGCGGATCGAACTGCAGCCGGCAGGTGCCGGGGTCGGCGTGCACGACGATCGGCGCCTGCCGCTGCGCCTCGGCGTGCCCCGGATTGGCCGCGTCGATCAGCGCGCCGAAGATCGGCACGTAGAGCGACGCGGCGAGCAGGCAGCCGACGACGACGAGCGGCCGTCGACCGATGCGGTCCGACAGCGCGCCGAAGACGACGAAGGTGGGCAGCGCGAGCAGCAGCGCCACCGCCATCAGCATCGCGGACTCGCGCGGGCCGACGCCCGCCGCGGTCTGCAGGAAACCCAGCGCGTACAGCTGGCCGGTGTACCAGAGCACCGCCTGACCCGCGGTCAGGCCGAGCAGCGCCAGCCCCGCGCGGGCGACCATCCGCCGCGTGCCGTAGGCATCGGCCAGCGGGGCCGGCGACAGCCGCCCGGCCGAACGCAGCCGCTCGAACGCCGGCGACTCGCGCAGCCGCAACCGGACCCAGATGGACAGCGGCAGCAGCATCACCGACATCAGGAAGGGCACGCGCCAGCCCCAGTCCTCGAAGCCGCGAACGCCTAGCACGGACCGCAGCCCGAGCCCCACCCCGTTGGCAGCGGGCAGGCCACTCGTCCCGGGGGCGTGCCGCCCAGCGGAGTACGCC
>JBAXJZ010000291.1:0-5803 GCA_037137595.1 Burkholderiales bacterium
GCCCAGATGAGCGGATGATCCCAGGCGCCGACCAGGCCCATCGATTGACTCAGATCGGCCGGGCCGACAAACAGGACATCCACCCCCGGCAAGGCGGCGATTTGCTCCACCTCCTCGACGGCGTCCTTGTGTTCGATCTGGATGGCGATGAACGTCTCGGCGTTGGCCTTCTGGAAATACTCGGCCACGGGAAGGGTGCCATAGCGGCCATCCACGCCGGTGCCGTTGACCCCGCGCAAGCCGAGCGGATGGAACTTCGACCAGTGGATGAACTGCGCCGCCTCGCGGGCGCTGCGTATCTGTGCCGCCATGACGCCGCCGGCGCCGGCTTCCAACGGCCGCATCACCGCGGCGTAGTCGGTCGCCGTCAGCGTCTCGACGATCCGCTCGAAGACGTCGGCGTGCGCCTCGCGGGCGGCCCGGATGGCGCGGCCGATCGTCAGCCCGAGCCGGATCGTGCCGCGGATTGAGACCCGCTTCGCGGTCGCGCCGTCCATCGTGTAGATCGCGATGTAGGCGACGCCCCCCGCGTGTACGAGCGGCTTGTGCTCGAACCAAGACGGCGCTGGCTCGCCGCCACCGACACCGTGCGCGACGCCCTGGCCGGCCTGGCGCGCCGCACGCTCGAAGCGCCCGGCGTGCGCGCCGCCGGCGCCGACGCGCTCGCCGCCGCGTTCGCGCAGGCGCTCGCCGCCTACCACGCGTCGCCGCTCGTCGCCGTGCCCGAGTACCCGCGCGAGCTCGCCGAGCTGGTCGAGGACCGGCGGGGCCCGCGCGTGCAGCGCCACCTGCGCGTCGTCCCGCTCGATCCGGTCACCGGCCGGCGGGACTGGGTGACGATCGTCGAGGCCGGCCGCATCGTCGGCGTGCACTCCGCGTCGACCCGGCCGCCGCTGCGCCGCGCGGGCTTCCCGCCCGAACTCGCCGCCTTCGAGAAGGCCCGAACTCTCGCCGACTGGAGATTCGTCCCGGTCGCGTCCTCCGCCCGGCCGGATGCACCGGCTGCCCCATCGCCCTCGCGTCCCAACCGAGAGAGCCCCTCGTCATGAACGAGATCCATGCGACCGACCGACACACACTCGTCATGAGCCCGCGAAAGCTGCCGTTACCGCCCACGTCGGCCGAGTCCCCCGCCCGGGAACCGGTCTCCGCCTCACGCGACCTGGAGGACGGCGCGTTCGCGCCGACGCCGCAGGAACTCGAGCGCCTGCTGTTCGCGATCGAAGCCTCGCACCAGATCAACAAGCGCTTCCAGTTCTTCCTCTGGGCGCAGGGTGTGCTGCAGTCGTTCCTGCCGCACCAGACCCTGATCTGCGCGACCGGCAACCTGGACGCCGAGCAGTTCGAGGTCGACGTGTTCTCAAGCGACGCCGTCACCCAGGACAAGCAGCCCGAGCTCTGGGAGGCGGCCCGCGAGACCACCCACCTCGCGGTGCGGGAATGGATGCGCCGCGGTCGCGAGCCGCTCGCCTACTCGACCGAGATGCGCGACGCCGGCAACGATCCGATGCTGCACGCGATCTGGGAGCTCGGGCTGGGCAACACGCTGATGCACGGCACCCGCGACCTGCGCGGCCCGAACTCGAGCTTCTTCATCTTCGGCCGGCTGGCGCGCAAGCCGCGCCGCCGCTCGCGCGAGGTCTGCGAGATCCTGCTGCCCTACCTGCATTTCGCGGTGCACCGCTACGCGCTGCTCGACGGCGACGCGATGCAGCGGCGCACGCCGGCGCCCGACCTCTCGAGCCGCGAGATCCAGATCATGCGCGGCGTGCGCGACGGCAAGACCAACATGGAGATCGGCGCCGAGCTCGGCATCAGCCCGCTGACGGTGAAGAACCACATCCAGCGGATCCTGAGGAAGCTGCAGGTCAGCAACCGGGCACAGGCGGTGGCCCGCTGCCTGGTCACCCACGTCTTCGCCGGCGACGGCGGCCAGGACCGGGGCTGACCGACGGGCGGTCCACCGGCGGAAGTGAGCGGGAGCGCGGCGGGCGTCTTGCAGGGATTTGACTTCCGGCCCCGTCTCTCCCTAGAATAGTCGGTTCTTCGGGGCGCTCGCCCCGGCGCTCTTTGCTGGGGGCGCGGCGGTGGCCGCGTTCCGGCGTATCGGGGTGCCGGCGGACCGTCCCGCTGGACCCGAGTTCGTCGGGGTGCCGCATGCGAGACATGTCAGGCGCCCGGCCCGACCCCACAGCAGAGCGAGATCGATGCCTACCATCAACCAGCTGGTCCGCAAGCCCCGCGAACTGGCCCATGCCAAGAGCAAGAGCCCCGCGCTGCAGGAATCCCCGCAGCGCCGTGGCGTGTGCACCCGCGTCTACACCACGACCCCGAAGAAGCCGAACTCGGCGCTGAGGAAGGTCGCGAAGGTGCGCCTGACCAACGGCTTCGAGGTCATCAGCTACATCGGCGGCGAGGGCCACAACCTCCAGGAACACTCGGTCGTGCTGATCCGCGGCGGCCGGGTGAAGGACCTGCCCGGTGTGCGCTACCACATCGTGCGCGGCTCTCTGGACCTGCAGGGCGTGAAGGATCGGAAGCAGGCGCGCTCGAAGTACGGCGCGAAGCGCCCGAAGAAGGCCTGAGGCCTTCCGTTTTCCCCGGTCGCGCCCCGCGCGGCCGGTCCGTCCGACGGTCGCCCGCCCTGCGCGGGCGTTCCGTCGAGTAAGCGACCGTTCCCCCGGCTCCCGGGTCCAGGATGGTCATGGAAGGGCAACCTTCCGGCTGAATCATCGAGAGGTATGAAATGCCCCGTCGTCGCGAAGTCCCCAAGCGCCTGGTCCTGCCGGATCCCCTGTACGGGTCCGAGGAAGTGACCAAGTTCATCAACGTCCTGATGCTCTCGGGCAAGAAGGCCGTCGCCGAGCGGATGCTCTACGGCGCGTTCGACACCATCAAGACGAAGTCGGGCAAGGATCCGCTGGAAGTCTTCGGCCAGGCGCTGAACAACGCGCGCCCGATGGTCGAGGTCAAGAGCCGTCGCGTCGGCGGCGCGAACTACCAGGTCCCGGTCGAGGTGCGCCCCGTCCGCCGGATGGCGCTTGCGATGCGCTGGCTGCGCGAGGCCGCGAAGAAGCGCGGCGAGAAGTCGATGGGCCTGCGCCTGGCGAACGAGCTGCTCGAGGCCGCCGAGAACCGCGGCGGCGCCGTCAAGCGTCGCGACGAGGTGCACCGCATGGCCGAGGCCAACAAGGCCTTCGCCCATTTCCGCTTCTGATCGCCTCCCTGATCACCGCAACACGCTGAACGGGGCCCACGAGGCCCCCGAGGATCCAGACCATGGCCCGCAAGACTCCCATCGAGCGCTACCGGAACATCGGCATCTCGGCTCACATCGACGCCGGCAAGACGACCACGCCCGAGCGCATCCTGTTCTACACCGGCGTGAATCACAAGATCGGCGAGGTGCACGACGGCGCCGCGACGATGGACTGGATGGAGCAGGAGCAGGAGCGCGGGATCACGATCACCTCGGCCGCGACCACCTGCTTCTGGAAGGGCATGGACCGCTCCTTCCCCGAGCACCGGATCAACATCATCGACACCCCCGGGCACGTCGACTTCACGATCGAGGTCGAGCGCTCGATGCGCGTGCTCGACGGCGCGTGCATGGTCTATTGCGCGGTGGGCGGCGTGCAGCCGCAGTCCGAGACCGTCTGGCGCCAGGCCAACAAGTACAAGGTCCCCCGTCTCGCGTTCGTCAACAAGATGGACCGGACCGGTGCGAACTTCTTCAAGGTCTACGACCAGATGAAGCTTCGCCTCAAGGCCAACCCGGTGCCGCTCCAGGTGCCGATCGGCGCCGAGGAGAACTTCAAGGGCGTCGTCGACCTCGTCAAGATGAAGGCGATCTGGTGGGACGAGGCCTCGCAGGGCATGAAGTTCGAGTACGGCGAGATCCCCGCCGAGCTCGTCGACACCTGCAACGAGTGGCGCGAGAAGATGGTCGAGGCCGCGGCCGAGTCCAACGAGGAACTGATGAACAAGTACCTCGAGGAAGGCTCGCTGACCGAAGCCGAGATCCTCGCGGGCCTGCGTCAGCGCACGATCGCCGGCGAGATCCAGCCGATGATGTGCGGCTCGGCCTTCAAGAACAAGGGCGTCCAGGCGATGCTCGACAAGGTGATCGAGCTGATGCCGTCGCCGGTCGACATCCCGCCGGTCAAGGGCACGGACGACCGTGAGGCCGAGGTCGTGCGCAGCGCGGACGACAAGGAGAAGTTCGCGGCGCTGGCGTTCAAGCTGATGACGGACCCGTTCGTCGGCCAGCTGACCTTCATCCGCGTCTACTCGGGCGTGCTGAACTCGGGCGACACCGTCTTCAACCCCGTCAAGGGCAAGAAGGAGCGGATCGGCCGTCTGCTGCAGATGCACGCGAACCAGCGCGAGGAGATCTCCGAGGTCCGCGCGGGCGACATCGCCGCGTGCGTGGGCCTGAAGGAAGTGATCACCGGCGAGACGCTGTGCGATCCGGAAGCCCCGGTCATCCTCGAGCGGATGGTGTTCCCCGAGCCGGTGATCCACCAGGCCGTCGAGCCGAAGACCAAGGCCGACCAGGAGAAGATGGGCGTCGCGCTCCAGCGTCTCGCCCGTGAAGATCCTTCGTTCCGCGTCCGCACCGACGAGGAGTCCGGCCAGACCATCATCGGCGGCATGGGCGAGCTGCACCTCGAGATCATCGTCGACCGGATGAAGCGCGAGTTCGGCGTCGAGGCCTCGGTGGGCAAGCCGCAGGTCGCGTACCGCGAGACCATCCGCAAGGCGGTCGACGAGGTCGAGGGCAAGTTCGTCAAGCAGTCGGGCGGTCGCGGCCAGTACGGTCACGTCGTCATCAAGCTCGAGCCGCTGCCCCCGGGCGGCGCCGGCTTCGAGTTCGTCGACGCGATCAAGGGCGGCGTGGTGCCGCGCGAGTTCATCCCCGCGGTCCAGAAGGGCATCGAGGATTCGCTCCCGTCGGGCGTACTGGCCGGCTACCCGGTCGTCGACGTCAAGGCGACGCTGTTCTTCGGTTCGTACCACGACGTGGACTCGAACGAGAACGCGTTCAAGATGGCCGGTTCGATGGCGTTCAAGGAAGGCATGCGGCGCGCGAGCCCGGTGCTGCTCGAGCCGATGATGTCGGTCGAGGTCGAGACGCCCGAGGACTACGCCGGCTCGGTGATGGGCGACCTGTCGTCCCGCCGGGGCATGGTGCAGGGCATGGAGGACATGGTCGGCGGCGGCAAGGCGATCCGCGCCGAGGTGCCGCTGTCCGAGATGTTCGGCTACTCGACGTCGCTGCGTTCGCTGACCCAGGGCCGCGCGACGTACACGATGGAATTCAAGCAGTACGCGGAGGCGCCGCGCAACGTCGCCGAGGCGATCATCGCCGCCCGCACGAAGTAATCGACGAAGCACCGTTCAACATCCGTTCTTTTTCGAGAGTCGAGGTAGAGAGATATGGCCAAGGGTAAGTTCGAGCGTACGAAGCCGCACGTGAACGTGGGCACGATCGGTCACGTGGACCATGGGAAGACGACGCTGACGGCGGCGATCACGACGGTGCTGTCGTCGAAGTTCGGCGGCGAGGCGAAGGCGTACGACCAGATCGACGCGGCGCCGGAGGAGAAGGCGCGCGGGATCACGATCAACACGGCGCACGTGGAGTACGAGACGAAGGCGCGGCACTACGCGCACGTCGACTGCCCCGGTCACGCTGACTACGTGAAGAACATGATCACGGGCGCGGCGCAGATGGACGGCGCGATCCTGGTGGTGTCGGCGGCCGACGGCCCGATGCCGCAGACGCGCGAGCACATCCTGC
>JBAXJZ010000292.1:0-5788 GCA_037137595.1 Burkholderiales bacterium
ACCCGCGAGGTCGACGGCGGGCTGGAGACGCTGTCGATCGCGCTGCCGGCGATCGTCACGACGGACCTGCGGCTGAACGAGCCGCGCTACGTGACGCTGCCGAACATCATGAAGGCGAAGAAGAAGCCGCTGGAGACCGTGAAGCCGGCGGACCTCGGCGTGGACGTCGCGCCGCGGCTGAAGACGCTGAAGGTGGCCGAGCCCGCGTCGCGCAAGGCCGGCATCAAGGTCGCGGATGTCGCGGCCCTCGTGGACAAGCTGAAGAACGAAGCGAAGGTGATCTGAGATGGCCGCACTCGTCATTGCCGAACACGACAACCACTCGATCAAGGGTGGCACGCTGAACACCGTCACCGCGGCCGCGAAGTGCGGCGGCGAGGTGACGGTGCTGGTCGCGGGCTCGGGCTGCGGCGGGGCGGCTGCGGCGGCGGCCGCGATCGCGGGCGTCACGAAGGTGCTGGTGGCCGATGCGCCGCACCTGGCCGAGCAGCTGGCCGAGGCGGTGGCCGAGCAGGTGCTGGCGGTGGCCGGCGGCCACTCGCACATCCTCGCCCCGGCGACGGCCTTCGGGAAGAACGTGCTGCCGCGCGTGGCCGCGAAGCTCGACGTCGCGCAGATCAGCGACATCACCGCGGTGGAGTCGGCCGACACCTTCCAGCGGCCGATCTACGCGGGCAACGCGATCGCCACCGTGCAGTCCTCGGACGCGGTGAAGGTCGCGACGGTGCGCACCACCGCCTTCGAGGCGGCGGCCGCCAGCGGCGGCTCGGCGGCCGTCGAGAGCGTCGCCGCGGCGGCCGATCCGGGCACCGCGCAGTTCATCGGCCGCGAGGTCGCCAAGAGCGAGCGGCCGGAACTCGCCGGCGCGAAGATCGTCGTCTCGGGCGGGCGCGGCATGGGCAGCGCGGAGAACTTCAAGCTGCTCGAGCCGCTGGCCGACAAGCTGGGCGCCGCGATGGGCGCCTCGCGCGCCGCGGTCGACGCCGGCTACGCGCCGAACGACTGGCAGGTCGGGCAGACCGGCAAGATCGTCGCGCCGCAGCTGTACGTCGCGATCGGCATCTCGGGCGCGATCCAGCACCTGGCCGGCATGAAGGACTCGAAGGTCATCGTCGCGATCAACAAGGACGCCGAGGCCCCGATCTTCGGCGTGGCCGACTACGGCCTCGTGGGGGACCTGTTCGCCGCCGTGCCCGAGCTGGCCGGCAAGCTGTAAGACGCGATCGAAGACGGACGAAGGACGACGGCGATGAGCTACCAGGCCCCGGTGAAGGACATGCTCTTCACGATCCGCGACGTCGCGGGTCTGGAGTGCGTGCGGCAGCTGCCCGGCTTCGAGGACGCCACCGACGACACGGTCGAGGCGGTGCTCCACGAGGCGGCGAAGTTCAACGGCGAGGTGCTCGCGCCGCTGAACTGGACCGGCGACCTGAAGCCCTCGTCCGTCGCCGACGGCATCGTCACCACCACCCCCGGCTTCAAGGACGCGTTCCGCGCGTTCGCCGAGGGCGGCTGGCAGGGCGTGCAGTATCCGACGGACTTCGGCGGGCAGCACCTGCCCAAGCTCGTCGCCACCGCGTGCACCGAGATGATGAATGCGGCGAACCTGTCGTTCGCGCTCTGCCCGCTGCTGACCGATGGCGCCATCGAGGCGCTGCTCACCGCGGGCTCGCCCGAGCAGCAGCAGCTCTACATCCCGAAGATGGTGAGCGGCGAGTGGACGGGCACGATGAACCTGACCGAGCCGCAGGCCGGCAGCGACCTCTCGCTGGTCCGCTCCCGCGCCGAGCCGCTGCCCGATGGCACGTACCGGATCTTCGGGCAGAAGATCTACATCACCTACGGCGAGCACGACATGGCGGACAACATCGTCCACCTGGTGCTCGCGCGCACGCCGGGCGCGCCCGAGGGCGTGAAGGGCATCTCGCTGTTCATCGTGCCGAAGTTCCTGGTCGACAAGGCCGGCAACCTGGGCGCCCGCAACGACGTGTTCTGCACCTCGGTCGAGCACAAGCTCGGCATCAAGGCGAGCCCGACGGCGGTGCTGCTGTACGGCGACGGCAAGTTCCCGGTCGCTCCGCAGGGCGGCGGCGCGGCGGCCGCCGGCGCGATCGGCTGGCTGATCGGCGAGGAGAACCGCGGCCTCGAGTACATGTTCGTGATGATGAACGCCGCGCGCTTCGCGGTGGGCATGCAGGGCGTGGCGGTCGCCGACCGCGCCTACCAGAAGGCCGTGCAGTACGCGCGCGACCGCGTGCAGAGCCGCGCGGTCGAGGGCTCGTCGGGCCCGGTGGCGATCATCCGCCACCCGGACGTGCGCCGGATGCTGATGACGATGCGTGCGCTCACCGAAGGCGCCCGTTCGCTCGGCTACGTGGCCGCGGCCGCGTTCGACACCGCGCATGCGTCGCCCGACGCGGAGGTCCGCAAGGTCAACCAGACCCTCTACGAGTTCCTCGTGCCGATCGTGAAGGGCTTCTCGACCGAGATGAGCCTGGAGGTCACGTCGCTGGGCGTTCAGGTGCACGGCGGCATGGGCTTCATCGAGGAGACGGGCGCCGCCCAGTACTACCGCGACGCGCGGATCCTCACCATCTACGAAGGCACGACCGCGATCCAGGCGAACGACCTGATCGGCCGCAAGACGGTCCGCGACGGCGGCCGCACCGCGATGGCGGTTGTGGGCCGCGTGCGCGAGACGGTCGAGGCGCTGCCGAAGGACGGCGACCTGGGCGCCATCCGCTCGAAGCTCGCCGAGGGCGCCGACGCGCTCGAGGCGGCGGTGGCCTGGTTCGTCGCGCACGGCAAGGGCGACCCGCGCGCCACCTATGCGGGCAGCGTGCCCTACCTGATGCTCTGCGGCACGGTGCTCGCCGGCTGGCAGATGGCGCGCGCCGCGCTGGCCGCGACCGAGCAGCTCGCCAAGGGCGGCGAGGACGCCGACTTCCTCAAGGCGAAGATCGGCACCGCGCGCTTCTACGCGGACCACGTGCTGAGCCGGGCGGCCGGCCACAAGGCCGCGATCGTCGACGGCGCGGCGGGCACGCTGGCGCTCGAGGAAGCGATGTTCTGATCGGGAGGGCATACTCCTCCCCGATCGACCGATCGAGGAGGAGACCCCCGTGAGCGCACCGCAGAAGCCGTCCTACCGCGGCGTCTTTCCCGTCGTTCCCACGACCTTCACCGAGACCGGCGAACTCGACCTCGCCAGCCAGAAGCGCTGCGTCGACTTCATGATCGACGCCGGCTCCGACGGCCTGTGCATCCTCGCGAACTACTCCGAGCAGTTCGCGCTGGCCGACGACGAGCGCGAGACGCTGACCCGCGCGATCCTCGAGCACGTGGCCGGACGCGTGCCGGTCATCGTCACCACCACGCACTACGCGTCCCGGATCTGCGCGGCGCGCAGCCGGCGTGCGCAGGACCTGGGCGCGTCGATGGTGATGGTCATGCCGCCGTATCACGGCGCGACGATCCGCGTGGGCGAGGCCGGCATCGCCACGTTCCTGCGCGAGCTGTCCGACGCGATCGACATCCCGATCATGATCCAGGACGCGCCGGTCAGTGGCACGCCGCTGTCGGCCGAGCTGCTCGCGCGGCTGGCGCGCGAGATCGAGCACGTGTCGTACTTCAAGATCGAGACGGCGGGCGCCGCGGCGAAGCTGCGCGAGCTGATCCGCCTGGGCGGCGACGCGATCGTCGGTCCGTGGGACGGCGAGGAGGGCATCACGCTGTCGGCCGACCTCGACGCCGGCGCCACCGGCACGATGACCGGAGGCGGCTACCCCGACGCGTTCCGCGCGATCATGAACCACTGGTTCGCCGGCCGGCGAGCCGAGGCCTTCGCGACGTATGCGCGCTGGCTGCCGCTGATCAACCACGAGAACCGGCAGTGCGGACTGCTCGCGGCGAAGGCGCTGATGCACGAGGGCGGCGTCATCGCCTGCGACGCGCCGCGGGCGCCGTTCGCGCCGCTGGCCCCGGCGGCGCGCTCGACGCTGGTCGAGCTGGCGCGCGGGCTGGACGCTGCGGTGCTGCGCTGGGGCCGCTGATCGGCTCGCGCAGCATCGCGCGCAGGTCCTCGAACCACCATTCGCGCTGCGCCACCAGCATCGTGAAGGCGCGGCGCTCGTCGGCCGGCAGGCGCTGGTCGGCGACGTGCTGCTGCGCGAAGTCCTGCACCAGCCGCTGCAGCCGCTCGACGAAGGCCTGCGCTCGGGCCGGGGCGACCTGGCCGTGCACGAGCGCGAGCAGCTCGCCGTCGCCGTCGAAACCGCCGGAGAAGTAGTCGGCCATCGCGCGTTCCCGGAAGAAGCGCATCAGCGGGCCGTCGGGGCGCCAGCGCAGGGTCTTGTCGATCCGCAGCCGGTAGCGGTTGTTCGGCCGCAGGTCGATGAGGCCGAGCCGGTCGAGCGCGGCGAGCGCGGCCACCACCTGCGCGGGCGTCAGCCGGTAGGCGGCGACGATCTGGTCGAAGGTCCATTCCGACAGCGCACAGAGCGCGACCGTCAGCAGCCGCGGGTCCGCCACCAGCGCACGCTCCTGCTCGAGGCCGAGCATCGGCCGCGCGGGCCGCCGGTCGACGACCCGCCGCGCGAGCTCGGCGAAGTCCATCCGCAGCACGCCGAGGATCGTGTCGATCCGCTCGAGCGTCAGGTCGCCCTTCGCGAGGATCCGCTTGACGCTCGATTCGGCGAGGCCGAGGGGGGCGGCGAGCTGGGCGTAGGTGATGCCGGCGCGCCGCAGCTCGGCCTTCAGCGCGTCGACGAGGTCGGCGGAGGTGCTCATCGTGGAGGGGCGTGGAGTATCGGCAGGTGATACTGGAAGTGGGTATGTATGCAACCCGGATGATACTTGTTGATACCTCGGCGGATGAAGTCGTAGCGTTCGGGCCGTGTTCAACCCCCGTGACGACGCGATGCGATCCCTCCCTGTGGTTCCCCGTGAAGACTCCCGCGCCTGGAAGGTCCAGGTCTGGGCCTCGTTCGGCGTGGCCGCTGCGCTCTGCGGCACCGGCCTCGCCTGGCTGCCCGGCCGCGAGCTCGACCGAGCCTTCATGTTCATGGCCTACCTGTTCTGCACGTCGGCGGCCTTCGTCGTCGCCAGGCACGTGCGCGATCTCGAGGCGAAGCGCCCCGAGACGCCGATGTGGTCGCTGGTCGCCTGGGGCGGCTTCGCGCTCGCGGTCGGCCTGACCGGCTGGGGCCTGCTGCGGATGGAGGTCTCGCCGACCTACAAGGCCTATCTGGTCGCGAGCTGGCTGTTCCTCGTGTCCGCCGTGTTCACGCTCGCCAAGACGCTGCGCGACGCGCAGGAGGCGCTGATCGCCCGCACGCAGGCCTCGGCGATCGCCGCCGCCCGAGACGCGCACGACGCCGTCGCACCCGACGCCCGCTGAAGGAGCCTGCCATGCACCCCACCCGGTTCTCCCTCCGCGCCGCGATGCGCACCCTCGTCCTGGCGGCCGCGCTCGCGGTCGCGGTCCGGCCGGTCGCGGCCCCGGCCCACCCGGCGCCGAGCGACGCCAGCACCGCCTCGTCGGTCGGCGTCGCGCTGTCGGTGGCCGCACCGGTCGGCCTGCTGGTCGGCGGCGCCTCGCTCGTCGTCGCCTCGGTCCGCGTGGTCGGCGAGGGCACGGTGATCGTCCTGGAGCGCGTCTCGGACGGCGCGCGGGCCTCGGTGACCGTCGCCGGCGAGGCGCTGCGCGACGCCGCGCTGGTCACCGGCATGGCGGTCGGCGTCACCGCGATGTCGATGACCGGATCGCCGAGGCCGGCCCAGTCGGCGT
>JBAXJZ010000293.1:0-5753 GCA_037137595.1 Burkholderiales bacterium
CAGTGCGTCCTCGGTCCACGCGCGAACCTCCAGCCCGGGTTCGTGGACGTCGCCCTCGACGAAGGCGACATCGAGCTCGAAGCGGCGCAGCCGCGCGATCTGCCCGGCGGTGTTGCCGACGCTCAGCTCGACCTGTGCGGCGGGCCGCTCGGCGGCGAAACGGGCGAGCAGCGCGGGCATGACGAACGGGCCGATGGTGCGCGAGGCGCCGATCCGCAGCCGCTCGTCCGTGGCGGTGCCGGTGGCGCGCGCGGGCAGCTCGACCGCCCGCTCGACCAGTTCGAGGGCGTGCGGCAGCAGCCGCCGCGCGGCGTCGGTCGGACGCAGCCCGCGGCCGGCGCGCTCGAAGAGCGCCTCGCCCAGCGTCGCCTCGAGCTCCGCGACCGCGGTGCTGACGGCCGATTGGGTGCGGGCGAGCCGACGGGCCGCGGCGGAGGCGCCGCCGGCGGTCATCACCGTGCAGAAGGCCTCGAGCTGCCGCAGCGAGATGCGCGAGCGCGGCGCGGTCGCGAAGGGCGCGTCGAGGCCCGCCGCGCGGGCGGCGGACGGGGCGGGTCTGGCAACCATCTGGAATATCGATACCGGAAATCGTTATAACCCGATTATCCGGATGTGTGGCAGCGCCTAGAATCGGCCGCGCCATGGCCCGACCGCCGCTCACCCCCGCCGCCTCCCGCCCGATCACCTTCGAGGACCGGTCCCGACAGCGCACCGAGTACACCACCTGCTACATGTGTGCCTGCCGCTGCGGCATCCAGGTGACGCTGCAGGACGAGCGCGCGGCGGCCGACTCGGCGGCCCGCACCACGCTGCGCTTCATCCAGGGCAATCGCGACCACCCGGTGAACCAGGGCGTGGTCTGCGCGAAGGGCAGCGCCGGCATCATGAAGCAGCAGTCGGCCGCCAAGCTGCGCCATCCGATGGTCCGCAGGCCGGGCACGGAGCGCGGCGCCGGGATCTTCGATCCGATCTCCTGGGACGATGCGCTGGACCTGCTGACGGCGCGCCTCGCGAGGATCCGCGCCACCGAGCCGCGCAAGCTGGCCTTCTTCACCGGTCGCGACCAGATGCAGGCGCTGACCGGCCTGTGGGCACAGCAGTTCGGCACGCCGAACTGGGCCGCGCACGGCGGGTTCTGCTCGGTCAACGTCGCGGCCGCCGGCCTCTACTCGATCGGTTACTCGTTCTGGGAGTTCGGCGCGCCCGACTGGGACCGCGCGAAGTACTTCCTGATGTGGGGCGTGGCCGAGGACCATGCCAGCAACCCGATCAAGATCGGGCTGGAGAAGCTTAAGCGTCGCGGCGCGAAGGTGGTCTCGGTCAACCCGGTGCGCACCGGCTACTCCGCGGTCGCCGACGAGTGGGTGCCGATCCGCCCCGGCACGGACGGCCTGCTCGCGATGGCGATCGCACACGTGCTGCTGTCGCGCGAACTGTTCGACTGGGAGTTCCTGGTCCGCTATACCAATGCCGCATGGCTGGTGATCGACGCGCCGGGGACCTCGCGCGACGGACTGTTCCTGCGCGACGACGCGGGCCGTCCGATGCTGTGGGACCAGCGCACGCACGCGCCGGGGCCGCACCTGCCGGGGGCCGCGCCGGCGCTCTTCGGCACCTTCGACGCCCCGGGCGGCGAGCGCGTGCGGACCGCGATGACGCTGATGGCCGAGCGCGCGCTCGACGACGGCTACTCGCCCGAGGCGGTGGCCGGGCGCTGCGGCGTGCCGGCCGAGACCATCGAGCGGCTGGCCCTGGAGATGGCCCAGGTCGCCTTCGAGCAGGCGATCGAGCTGCCGATCGAGTGGACCGATGCCTGGGGCACGACGCACGACACCGTCGTCGGCCGCCCGGTCGCGATGTACGCGATGCGCGGCGTGTCCGCGCACAGCAACGGCTTCCAGACCTGCCGCGCGCTGCACCTGGTCCAGATGCTGCTCGGCGCGCTCGACGGCCCGGGCAACTTCCGCTCGCGCGCGCCGTTCCCCAAGCCCGTGCCGCCGCCGCAGCTGCCCGAGAACGACGCCGCTCGCTTCGCTGCGCCCGACACGCCGGCGCAGCGGCCGCTGCTGGGCTTCCCGGCCCGGCCCGAGGACCTCGCGGTCGACGCCCACGGCACGCCGCTGCGGATCGACAAGGCCTACTCGTGGGAGAGCCCGATCGCGGCCCACGGGCTGATGCACATGGTGATCCGCAACGCGTTCGAGGCCGACCCGTACCCGATCGACACGCTGCTGCTGTTCATGGCCAACATGGCCTGGAACTCGTCGATGAACACGACGGGCACGCAGTCGATGCTGGTGGCGAAGGACGAGGCCGGCGACTACCGGATCCCGTTCGTGGCGGTGGTCGACGCGTTCGATTCCGAGACGGTCCGCTACGCCGACCTGGTGCTGCCCGACACCACCTACTTCGAGCGGTACGACGCGATCTCGCTGCTCGACCGGCCGATCTCCGAGCCGGACGCCGCGGCCGACGCCATCCGCCATCCGCTGCTCGTGCCCGACCGCGACGTGCGGCCCTGGCAGGACGTGCTGGTGGACCTGGCGGGGCGGCTGAAGTTCCCCGCCTTCGTGGACGAACGCGGTGCGCCGAAGTTCCGCGACTACGCGGACTTCATCGTGCGCTACGAGCGCGCGCCCGGCATCGGTTTCCTCGCGGGATTCCGCGGCGCCGACGGTACGTCCTCGCTGGTCGGTGCGCCGAACCCGCGGCAGTGGGAGGCCTACAAGGAGAACAAGGCGTTCTTCGCGCATCACTGGCCGGATTCGCAGAAGTACATGCGCTTCGCCAACCGCGACTACCTCGAGGCCGCGGCGAAGGCGGGTTTCATCGGCAAGGCCGAGCCGATCACCATGCAGCTCTACAGCGAGCCGTTGCAGAAGTTCCGGCTCGCGGGGCAGGGCCTGTACGACGGCCCGTGCCCGACCCGGCCCGAGGACCGCGAGCGGCTCGCCGCCTACTTCGACCCGCTGCCGTTCTGGTACCCGCCGATCGAGACCGCGCGGACCGACGAGGACGCCGGGCCCGACGCCTTCCCGTTCCACGCGATCACGCAGCGGCCGATGGTGATGTACCACTCGTGGGACAGCCAGAACGCGTGGCTGCGCCAGATCATGGCGGAGAACGCGCTGCACATGAACGTGGCGCGGGCGGCCGAGCTGGGGCTCGCCGACGGCGACTGGGTCTGGGTCGAGTCGATGTTCGCGCCGGTGGCGGCGCAGCCCGGCACGCCCGCGAACGCCCGGATGGACGCGTCCGCGCCGCGCCGCCGGATCCGCTGCCGACTGAAGACGATGGAAGGCTGCGAGCGCAACACCGTCTGGACCTGGAACGCGATCGGCAAGATGGCCGGCACCTGGGGCCTGTCGAAGGCGGCCTCGGAGTCCAACGTGGGCTTCCTGCTGAACCACCTGATCAGCGAGACGCTGCCGACGCGGCCCGGCGAGGCCAGCCTGACCAACAGCGACCCGATCACCGGGCAGGCGGCCTGGTACGACCTGAAGGTGAGGGTGACGAAGGCGGACGCGCCGTGACGCGCGGGGCGGCCGTGAAGGGGAGGGGACGATGAGCCGGCTCGGGCTGGTGGTCGACATCGACGCGTGCGTGGGTTGCCACGCCTGCGCGACCGCGTGCAAGGAGTGGAACGGCGCGAGCGCGATGGCGGGCGGCGCGCCCGACTACGACCCGACGGGCGCCGCGCCCTCGGGGGTCTGGTTCAACCGCGTGCGCCACTACGAGGCCGGCCACTATCCACTCTCGAAGACGATGAACGTGCCGATGTCCTGCATGCACTGCGAGGACGCCGACTGCGTGACCGTCTGCCCGACCGGCGCGTCGTACAAGCGCGCCGAGGACGGCATCGTCCTCGTCGACCCCGAGAAGTGCATGGGCTGCAACTACTGCGCCTGGGCCTGCCCCTACGGCGCGCGCGAGCTCGACGAGGACGCGGGCGTGATGCGCAAATGCACGCTGTGCGTCGACCGCATCTACGACACCGCGCTGCCCGAGGCCGAGCGGCAGCCGGCCTGCGTGCTCGCCTGCCCGGCGCACGCGCGGCACTTCGGCGACTTCGACGACCCGGGTTCGACGGTCTCGCGGCTGACGGCCGAGCGCGACGGCCGGCCGCTGTTCGAGAAGCTCGGCTACAAGCCGACCAACCGCTACCTGCCGCCGCGCGCCGCGCCCGAGGTGCCGCCGCCTGCGCAGGCCGCGCCCCGCGGCACCCTCGCCACGCGGCTCGCGTCGATGGTCAACCGGCTGGTGCGGCTGTGATCGGGAGGTCTCGCCGATGAAGCCCGCGATCTCGGTCATCCTCTTCACCGTCGCGTCCGGCGCGGGCCTCGGACTCGCGGCCTGGTTGCTGGTCGCGCAGCTCGCCGGCGCGCTCCAGCCCTCGTCCGACGCGTTCGCGGCCGGACTCGGGCTCGCGGCGGCCCTGGTGACCGTCGGCCTGCTGTCGTCGACCCGCCATCTCGCGAACCCGCGCAACGCGTGGCGCGCGTTCGCCCGGGTCGGCAGCTCGTGGCTGTCGCGCGAGGGCGTGCTCGCGGTCGCGCTCTACCCGCTGGCGGCGCTGCATCTGTGGGCGAGCCTGAGCGGGTCACCCGCGGCGACCGCGACCGGGGTCGTCGCGCTGGCGGTCGCGGTGGCCACCGTGGGCAGCACCGCGATGATCTATGCCTGCCTGAAGACCGTGCCGCGCTGGCGCACCTGGCACGTGCCGGCGGCGTTCCTCGCCTATGCCGGCGCCTCGGGCGCGCTGCTGTGGCGCGCGGTGGGCGGCGAGGCAGCCGGCGCTCCGTCGGCCGCGGCGACGCTCGGCTGGGTCCTCGCCGCGGCGGCGATCAAGGCGGCGTACTTCGCGAAGTTCGCGGGCGCCGGGACCCACACGATCGAGGAGGCCCTGGCGGTCCCCGCCGCCGCGCCCGCCGGGCGGGTGCGCGGGCCGGTGCGCCTGCTCGACGCCGGCCACAGCCACCGCAGCTTCCTCACTCAGGAGTTCTGCTTCGAGCTCGCCCGCGATCGCGCGCGTGCGCTGCAGGCGCTGCTCTTCGTGCTGACGCTGGCCGTGCCCGCGGCGGCGCTGTTCGCGGGGCCGGCGCTCGCGTGGCCGGCGGCGATCGCCTTCCTCGGCGGCGCGGCAGTCGAGCGCTGGCTGTTCTTCGCGCAGGCCGAGCACGTGGTGCGGCTCTACCACGGGCAGCGGCGCGCATGAGGGCGGCCGGCGACGGCGCGCGATGAAGCCCTCGCTCGCCCCGTTCGTCGACTGGATGCGCGCCGACCGCGACGCGTGGCGCGCTGATCTCGTCGCCGGCGCGACGGTCGCGGTCGTGGCCATCCCGCAGGCGCTCGCCTATGCGCAGCTCGCCGGGATGCCGCCGCACCTCGGCCTGTACGCGGCCTTCGTGCCGACGATCGTCGCCGCGCTGTTCGGTTCGTCGGCGCAGCTCTCCACCGGGCCGGTCGCGCTCACCGCGCTGCTCACCGCCGCGTCCCTGTCGGCGTTCGCCGAGCCCGGCTCGCCGCAGTGGGTCGCGCTCGCGGTGCTGCTCGCGCTGGGCGCGGGGCTGATGCAGGCGGCGGCCGGCTTCGCGCGGCTCGGCCGCCTGGTGGAGCGGCTGCCGGCCTCGCTGATGCTCGGCTTCGTCAACGCGGCGGCGATCGTGATCGTGCTCTCGCAGCTGCCCGCGATGCTGGGCGTGGCCGCCTCCGCCGGCGGCGGCGTGCTGCCGGCGCTGCGGGCGCTCGCGACC
>JBAXJZ010000294.1:0-5745 GCA_037137595.1 Burkholderiales bacterium
CTGCGCTCGATCCATTGGGTGCAGGCGGGCCTTGGCGAGGCCGGGCGCGCGGAGCACGTCGAGCACGCCGCGCAGCACCGCGCCCAGTGGCTCGCGCGCGGGCGGCGGGCCGGCCGCGGGCGCGGCGGGCGCGTCGCGCAGCACCCACCAGAAGGCGGCGCCCGCGATCGCGGTGACCCCCGCCGCCAGCACGAACGCCCCCCGCCAGCCCGAGGCCTCGGTGAGCGCCGCCAGCGGCCAGCCGGCCAGCAGGTTGCCGATCTGGCTGAGGGCGAACACCCGCGAGAGCGCGGTGCCCAGCCCCTCGCCGGCGAAGCGGCGCGAGCAGATCAGCACGGCGGCCATGAAGTGCGCCGCGCAGCCGAGGCCCACCACCGCGCGGGCCGCGATCAGCGAGGCCTCGCCGCGCGCGGCCGCCGTCATCAGCGACCCGACGACCGCGACGACGGTCAGCCCCGCGACCAGCCGGCGCGGCCCGATCCAGTCGAGCAGCACGCCGACCGGCACCTGCGCCACGATCAGCACGACGAAGAACATGCCGCCGGCCAGGCCCAGCGTCTGCGGGCCGAGCGACAGTTCGCGGATCAGCTCGGGCGCGATCACGCCCAGCGACGAGCGGTGGAACTGGCTGACGAGGGTGAGGCCGGCGAGCGCGGCGATCAGCCGGGTCGCCTCGGTCCGGCCGGGCGGGGCGATGCTCAGCGCAGCGCGGTCCGGCGTGACGGTTCGCCGAGCAGGGCCGGCACGGCGAATGCGGGCGGCGAGTCGTCGGGTTCGAGCGTGGCGCGGCGCAGCGGCTCGAGCGGCGCACCATCGCGGACCAGGGTCTCGGTCGGCGGCCAGTCGTCGGCGATCTCGGGGTCCACGTGCGCCGGCGGGCCGGCGGGCCCCGGCGCGATGCGCGGCACCGACGGGTCGGCGTGAGGGGCGTCGGGCGCGAACGCCGTGGGGGCGTCCGGGACCGGGGTCGGCCCGACGATGGTGTCGAGCGCGAACGCACCGGTGGCGAGGTCGGGGAGTTCGAGGATCAGCGGATCGAGTTCGCCGACGGCATCGGTCGAGGCGGAGACCGCCGTGATCCGCCGGTCGTCGATCTCCACCGGGCCGGGATCGAGCCGGGCCACGATCGCGTCCAGCCGGGTCGAGCCGGCGTCGGCCACGGGGGTGTCGTGGTCCGCCCCGGTCGCGTCGTCGTCGTCCAGGTCGACCGCGTCCGCCGCCTCGGGCGTCACGCCCCCGTCGTCACCGGCGGCGGCCTGCAGGAAGGTCGGCACGACCGCGAGCGCGGGCGCGTCGGGGAACGGCACCGCCGAGGCGCCGGCGTCGCGGGTCGAACCCGGCGCGGGGCCGGGCGCGATCGACGCGATCGCGTGGGCGTGTGCGGCGGCGATCGCCGGCTCGCGTCGCGCGATGGCCAGGCCGAGCGAGGTCTGCAGCGTCAGCGTCCGCAGGATGTCCGGCCCCGGCGACCCGCCGACGAGCTGGGCCGCGGCGAGCCGCTCGAGATGCAGCGCACGTACCGGGACGAGCGCGTGGTCGATCGACCGGAGCAGCCGGTTGCCGCAGGCCTCGGCCACGGCGGCGTGCACGGCCAGTCCCGCGTCCCGGAATCGCGTCGGGTCGGCGGCGCCCACCGCGTCGGCGAGCGCGCGGACCGCCTGCAGGATGGCCTGCTGGCGAGGGCGGCCGGCATCCCGGGCGGCGTCAGACGCGAGCGCGGGCTCGATCAGCCGCCGCAGCTCGACCGCCTCGGCGAGCATCGACTCGGGGCCGGGCTCGGCGATGGCGACGGCCACCAGCGTGGGATCGAGCAGGTTCCAGTCGACCTCGGGCGCGACGGTGGTGCCGACCTTCGGCCGCGCGACGACCAGCCCCTTGCCGCCCAGGTCGGCGAGCGCCTCGCGGACCACCGTGCGGCTGACGCCGTGACGTCGGCCGAGCGCCTGCACGTCGATCGGGTCACCGGGCTGGAGCTCGCGCCGGGCGATCCGACCGAGGAGGTCGCGGGCGAGCAGCGCGCTGCGGGAGGGGGTCTTCGCCATCCCGGGATTGTATGACCAATGCGTGTCGCGGCCGAATCGGCACGCCGCGTCGGTCGGCCTGCCGTGGCGCGAACGCCTCGCCCCGATCGACCCAGTCGGGCCGGTTCCAGGGGTTGTGAGTGCCCGCTATGGTCGGCGCGGCCACGCGACCGGAGGCGATGCCTGAAGCATCGCTCCCCGGGGTGATCCGACCCGCCGGTCGTCGAGGAGGAGGCGAGGCGGCGGGTCGGCGGACGGTCAGGCGGCGGCGCGGTCGCGCGCGGCGCGCAGCTCCTCGATCACGCGCGGGTCGTGCGCGGCCAGCTCGACCAGCATCGCGTCGTTGTGGGCCTCGATGCGGGCGTGGTGCCAGGTGTCGAGCGCGCGGATGCCGGCCGCCACGAGGCGGGCCGCGACGCCGACGCCGGAGGCGACGCGGTCGAGACCGCCGTGGTGGGAACCGGTGATGATGGTGGCGCCGGGGGCGAGGTGGATCGTGGTCATGGTTCGGTGCTCCTGCTGCCGGTCGACCCGGAGGGGATCGACCACGCTGCCAAGATGCGGCAGCGCAGCAAGAATTGCCAATGGACGTTCGACACGGTAGACATTCATCGAAATAATGATTGGATGGATAAGCCATTCATCGATCAGGGTCGACCGCCCGTCCCCGTCAACTTCCGGACGCTCGACCTGAACCTGTTGCGTGTCTTCGACGAGGTGATGGCCGAGCGCAACCTGACCCGCGCCGCGCAGACCCTCGCGATGACCCAGCCGGCGGTTAGCAACGCGCTGCGGCGGCTGCGGGACGCGCTGCACGACGAGCTGGTGGTGCGGGCCGGCTACGGCGTGCAGCCCACGCCGCGGGCGCTCGAGCTCTGGCCGGCGGTGCGCGCCGCGCTCGAATCGCTGCGCGGCGCGCTGGGCAGCGGCCGGTTCGACGCGGCCGCCTCGCGCGACGCGTTCGTGCTCGCGATGGCCGACGCGACCGCCACCACGCTGATGCCGCCGCTGGTCCGCAGGCTGGAGGCCGAGGCCCCGGGCCTGTCGCTGCGCGTGCGCCCGCTGCTCACCCGCGATCCGCGACCGCTGCTGTCCAGCGGCGAGCTCGACCTCGCCATCGGCTACTTCCCGGCCGCGATCGCCGCGATCGGCGGCACGGCGATGCAGGAGGGCGCCCCGGACCCGTTCGAGCACGAGCGCCTCTACGACAGCGAATACGTCTGCGTGATGCGGGGCGGCCATCCGCTGGCCACCGGGCCGCTGGACCTCGACCGCTACTGCGCCGCGCGCCACCTGCTGGTGAGCTTCTCGGGGCGGCCCTTCGGCTTCGTCGACGAGGCGCTCGCGGCGATCGGCCGGCGCCGGCGCGTGGTGCTGACCGTCAACCAGTTCTTCACCGCCGGCCAGGTCGTCGCCTCGACCGACCTGCTGACCGTGCTGCCGCGCCGCTTCGTGCCGACCACCGGCATCGCCACGCAGCTGACGATGCGCGAGCTGCCGATGGACCTGCCGATCGTCCACGTCGACCAGCTCTGGCACCACCGCCACACCGGCCGGCCGTCGCACGCATGGCTGCGGCGCGTGGTGTTCGACGCCGCGCGCGAGGCCTTCGACGCCCACGCGCCCGACGGCGGCGTGCCGGGCTGAGGCCCGGGGGGCGCGGGTCGCCCGCCGGTATCATCGACCCATGCCCCCCGACCGCACCGCCGGCCCGCTTTCCCTGCCGGCGTACCGCGTCTACTGGCTGTCGCGGCTGGCCGCGACGCTCGCCGCGCAGATCCAGGTCGTGGCGGTGGGCTGGCAGATGTACGAGCTGACCGGCAGCGCGCTCGACCTCGGCCTCGTCGGCCTCGTGCAGTTCCTGCCGAGCGTGGTGCTGATGTTCGCCGTCGGCCCGATCGTCGACCGCCACGACCGCCGGCTGATCCTCGCCGGCTGCCGCGTGCTGCAGGGCGTGGCCACGCTCGCGCTCGCGGCCGCCACCGCGGCGGGCTTCGCGAGCCGCGAGGCGCTGTTCGCCTTCGTGCTGGTGCTGGGCGCCACCCGCGCGTTCGAGATGCCCACCGCGCAGTCGCTGCTGCCCACGCTGGTGCCCGGGTCGATGCTGTCGCGCGCGGTCGCGCTCGCGAGCTCGGCCCACCAGGTCGCGACGATCGGCGGCCCGGCGCTCGGCGGCCTGCTCTACGTCGCCGGTCCGCAGGCCACCTACGCGGCCGCCGGCCTCGCCTACGTCGTCGCCGGCCTGATGGCGCTGCGGGTGCCCGAGCGGCGCGACGCCGACGCCCCTCGGCCGCGGGTGGACCGCGCCTACCTGTTCGCCGGCATCGCCTTCATCCGCTCGCGGCCGGCGCTGCTGGGCGCGATCTCGCTCGACATGTTCGCGGTGCTGCTGGGCGGCGCGACCGCGCTGCTGCCGATCTACGCGAAGGACATCCTGCACACCGGGCCCTGGGGGCTGGGCCTGCTGCGCTCGGCGCCGGCGGTGGGCGCGCTCGCGGTCGCGCTCTGGCTGTCGCGCCGGCCGCTCGACCGCTCGATCGGCCCGCTGCTGTTCGCCGCGGTCGCGGTGTTCGGCGCGGCCACCGTCGTCTTCGGCCTGTCGACGTCGATGCCGCTGTCGTTCGCGGCGCTGGTGGTGCTCGGAGCGGCCGACATGGTGAGCGTGGTGATCCGCATGTCGATCGTCCAGCTCGAGACCCCGGACGAGATGCGGGGCCGGGTCGGCGCGGTGAACTCGGTCTTCATCGGCGCGTCGAACCAGATCGGCGAGTTCGAGTCGGGTGTGGTCGCGGCCTGGCTCGGCCCGGTGCCGGCGGTGGTGCTGGGCGGGCTGGGCACGCTCGTCGTGGTCGCCGCATGGATCGGACTGTTCCCCGCGCTGGCGCGGCGCGACCGGTTGCAACCGGCGTCGGAGGGGCGTGCGGCCGTGAGATGAGTCCGGTGCCGCGCCTGCCGGGGGCGCGCACGCCCGGCGATCGTGATGGAGTCCCTGTGAACGCGGCGGCGCGGGCGTCGAAGATCGCAGCGCCGCGCCGAGCGCGCCTTCTCCTCCCCGATGCCGTTTCCGTCCTCCGCCCGGGCGCGAGCCCCGTGGCGACTGCTGCCGGTCGCGATCCTCGCCGTCGCCGTCCTCGTGGGCTGCGCGACGCCGTCCGGCGCGCCGTCGCTCTCGCAGCGGCTGCGGGGGCTGCTCGCGGCCGGTGACCTGGCCTCGGCCGACGCGCTGATCGCGACCCATCCGCGGGAACTCGACGCGCGCCGTGCGCTGGACCTCGCGATCCGCGGCGGGCACGTCGCCGCGGTCCGCCACTTCCTCGCCGCGACGGGGCCCGACGCGCCGCTCGATCCCGACGGCAGCACGCCGCTGATCCGCGCGGTGGTCGACGCGCCGGGGCCGGTGCGCGCCGAGCTGGTCGCGCTGCTGGTGGCCGCCGGTGCCGACCCGACCCGCGTCGACCGGTACGGACGCGGCCCGATCGACTACGCGACCACCCGCAACCGCGGCGAGCTGATCGCGCTGATGGATCCGCCGGCACCGCTCGCCGCGCCGCGGCGCGGCCCGGCCTTCGTGACCTGGCTGGGCGCGGACGCGCCGCTGTCGGCCGTGGCGCGCGACGCCGTTCCAGCGGGCCCGCGCGGCGCGGCACGGCCCGAGGGCGTCGTGCGGCCCGACGCCGGGGAACGGCGCACGACGGAGACCTCGCCGCGGCGCGCGGCCGACGCC
>JBAXJZ010000295.1:0-5740 GCA_037137595.1 Burkholderiales bacterium
CGCCTTCGAATGGACCGAGGCCGACAACCGCGACGACGCCTGCGTATGCCGCCATCCCGGCCACCGCTTCTGCCGGATCGCCGAGGACGCGCAGCCGACGGCGGCGCTGGTCGGCGACAGCCACTCGAACCACTTCTTCCCAGGGCTCGCGGCCTCGCTGCGTGCCCGCGGCGAGAACCTGCTGCTGCTCGGCCGCCCGCACTGCCCGCCGCTGCTCGACATCACCAGCGGCTACCTCGGCCAGATCGACTGGTGCGAGGGCGAGACCTCGCGCTCGCTGCGGGCGGTGGCCGCGGACCCCGCGATCCGCACCGTCTACCTCGCGGGCAACTGGCACCTCTACGTGGTCGGCACCCGCTTCCACCGCCATCACCGCTTCTCGCCGCCGTGGCGCATCGCGCCGCTGGGCGCCGTGCGCGACACCTCGACCGACGGGGCCGCCGTGCTCGTCGACCGGCTGGGCGCGACGATCGGGCTGCTCGAGGCGGCGGGCAAGCACGTGGTCGTGCTGCGGCAGATCCCCGAGCTGTCGTTCGAGCCGCGCCACTGCGCGGTGCCGCGGCCGGCGTCGTTCAGCGCGCTCGACCCGCGGGCCTGCGAAGGCGTGCCGCGCGAGGAGGCGCTGCGCTACCTCTCGGGCTACGCGCCGGCGATGGATGCGGTGCTGCGCGCACATCCGGGCGTCGAGGCCTGGGATCCGGCCGAGGTGCTCTGCGACACGCCGCGCTGCCGCTACGTCGAGGAGGGGCTCACGCTCTACCAGGACGACCTGCACCTGTCGCGCCACGGCTCGGCCTGGGTCGCGGAAGCGATGCTGCGCCGCTATCGGCCGCCGGAATCCAAGGCGACGGACGCGGCGGGCACGCCGAAGCGCTGACCCGCGGGCACCGATCCGCGGGCAAGCGGGCGCACCCGAGGGCCGCCGCCGCCGCGGCTCACACCACGCCGTCGGCGCGCAGCGACGCGATCTCGGCCTCGCCGTAGCCGAGCTCGGCCAGCACGTCGTCGCTGTCCTGGCCCTTGGGTCCGAGCGCGCGCTCGATGCGTCCCGGCGTGCGCGACAGCCGCGCCGTCGGCGCAAGCAGGCGGATCGGGCCGCGCGTCGGATGCTCGACGGTCTCGGCCATCCGCTGCTGGATCACCTGCGGATCGTCGAAGACCCGGTCGACCGGATGGATCGGCCCGCAGGGCACGCCCGCGGCGTTGAGCCGCTCGATCCACGCGTCGGTGCCCGCCGAGCGGAACACCTCGGCGAGCGCGGCGTTCAGGTCGACGCGGTTCGTCGAGCGCAGCGTATCGGTCGCGAAACGCGGGTCGGCCGCGAGGCCGGGTCGCTCGGCCGCGAGCGCGGCGCACAGCCGCGGCCAGATCGGATCGCCGCCGGCGGCGAGGTTCAGCCAGCCGTCGGCGGTCGGATAGACCGAGGTGGGCATGCTCGTCGGATGGTCGTTGCCGACCTGGCCCGGCACCCGACCGTCGACCAGCCAGCGTGCGGCCTGGAAGTCCATCAGCCCGAGCGCGGACTGCAGCAGCGAGGCCTGCACCCACTGGCCGCGGCCGCTGCGGTGCCGCTCGTGCAGCGCGGCCATCACGCCGATGGCCGCGTACAGGCCGGTGGCGACATCGGCGACCGCGGCGCCCACGCGCATCGGCCCCTCGCCGGGCCGGCCGGTCACCGACATCATCCCGCTCATGCCCTGCGCGATCTGGTCGAAGCCCGGCCGGTCGCGGTACGGGCCGTCCTGGCCGAAGCCGGAGATGCTCGCGAGAATGATCCGGGGATTGATCGCGGCGAGCGTGTCGTAGTCCAGGCCGAGCCGCGCCTTCACGTCGGGCCGGTAGTTCTCGACGACGATGTCGGCGGTGCGCACCAGGCGGTGCAGCACCTCGCGGCCGCGCGGCGACTTCAGGTCGAGCGTGAGCAGCCGCTTGTTGCGGTGCAGGTTCAGCATGTCCGCGCCGTCTCGCGGGCCGGTGGTCATCTCGACGCGCGCCGCGGTCGGCGGCGACTCGATGCGGATCACGTCGGCGCCGTAGTCGGCGAACTGCTTCACGCAGGTGGGTCCCGAGCGCACCTGCGCGAGGTCGATCACGCGCAGGCCCTCGAAGGCGCCGCCGGGGGAGGGGGAGAACACGGGCTCGGACCTCCGGGAGACGGGATGGGCGGGCGGTCCCGCGGGCGCAGATGATGCGCGCCGGCCCCGCCCTCGCGCGAGCGGCCCGGTCGCCGCGCGTTCCGCAATCGGCCCGTGAAGACATCCGGCCGACGGCGCGATGCGCCCCCTCCCGTCGTCCGGGCCCCGGCCGATGTGTCATCGTCCCGTCATCGTCCCACCGCACGCTCCCGCGGCGCGCGCCGTCCCGTCACGTCGGGCGGCCCGTCTCCCGCACCGATGACCCGCTCCGTTCCTCGCCGCGTCCCCCGCCTCGCCCGATGGATCGCCGCGCTCGCGATGGCCGCGTCGGGCGCGGCGCACGCGCTCGACACCGGCTCGGACCGGTTCGACGCGTTCTTCCAGCTCACCGTGATCGGCCAGCACAAGCCGGCCTTCCGCGCGCCCTACACGAACCTCGGCGGCACGCCGAACTCGCTGCGGCCCGAGGCCGAGGACAGCTGGACCGTCTCGACCACCGCCTACCTGTCGTGGCGGCTCTGGGACGGCGGCCAGCTGCACCTCGTGCCCGAGGTGATCTCGCTGGTGCCGCTGTCCGAACTCAAGGGGCTGGGCGGCGGCATCCCGAACGGCGAGCTGCAGAAGACCGGCGAGCCGAAGCCGACGCTCTACCGCTCGCGGCTCTTCCTGCGGCAGACCTGGAACCTCGGCGGCGAGGCCGCCGAGCTCGAGGCCGGGCCCCTGCAGCGCGCCGGCACCGTGACCGCGCGCCGCGTGGTGCTCACCGTCGGCAACCTCAGCGTGCTCGACGTGTTCGACCGCAATGCCTACGCCGGCGACGTGCGGCAGCAGTTCGTCAACATGGCCTTCATGACGCATGCGGCCTTCGACTTCGCGGCCGACGCGCGCGGCTACTCGTGGGGGCTGGCGGCCGAGTGGCACCACGACGCCTGGTCGCTGCGCGCGGGCCGCTTCCTCGTGCCGCGCGACCCGAACCAGCTGTCGCTCGATCCGCGGATCCTCAGGTGGTACGGCGACCAGGTCGAGCTCGAGCGCCGGCACCAGATCGACGGCGAGCCCGGCGCCCTGAAGCTGCTGCTCTACCGCAACCGCGCCAACGCCGGCCGCTTCGACGAGGCGCTCGACGCGCTGCGCGCCGACCCGTCGCGCAACGCCACCGCCTGCACCGGCTTCTCGTACGGATCGGGCAACGCGACCGCGCCGGACCTGTGCTGGGCGCGCCGCGCGAACAGCAAGCTCGGCGTCGGGCTCAACCTCGAGCAGCGCGCCGGCTGGATCGGCGTGTTCGGCCGGGCGATGGTGTCCGACGGCCGCACCGAGGTCTATTCGTACACGTCGGCCGACCGCTCGCTGTCGATGGGCGCGATCCTCGACGGCGAGCGCTGGGGCCGGCCGGACGACGCCGCCGGCCTGGGCTGGGCGGGCCACGCGATCTCAGCGGCTCACGCGGCCTACCTCGCCGCCGGCGGCATCGACGGCTTCGTCGGCGACGGCGCGCTGTCGCGGGCCACCGAGCGGGTGATCGAGGCCTGGTACCGCGTGTCGATCGTGCGCGGCGCCTGGCTCACCCTCGACGCGCAGCGGATCGTGAATCCGGGTTTCAACGCCGACCGCGGACCGGTCACCGTCTGGGGGGCGCGGCTGCACCTCGAACTCTGAGCGCGGCCGCGCGGAGTACGATTCGGCGGACCCGCTCCTTCACGGTCCGCCCCCATGGCCTCCGATCCGCGGCGCCCCGGCGCCCCCGCGCACGACCCCTCTGCCGCCGCGCACGCGCACGGCCCGGGTCACGACCACGATCACGCGCATCCCGCGCATGCGCATGACCACGACCCGGCGCCGGCCGCGCCGCCCGGCATCGGCATCGCCCGGCGCGACGCGTTCGATGCGCCCGCCTTCGAGCGCGCGGTGGGCGACCTGCTGCGGGCCTGCGGTCTCGCGCCCGACGCGATGCACATGGGCCGCACGCCGCAGCGCGTGCGCGAACTCTGGCAGCGCCGCCTGCTCGGCGGCTACGACCTCGATCCGGCGGCCGCGCTCGGCGACGGCTTCGACGACCCGCGCGACGACCTCGTCGTGATCCGCGGCATCGCGGTGCACGGCGTCTGCCCGCACCACCTGGTGCCGTTCCGCGGCGTCGCGCACGTCGGCTACCTGCCGGGCGGGCGGCTGCACGGCTTCGGCCGCATCGCGCGGATGGTCGACGCGATCGGCCACCGCTTCACCTACCAGGAGTGGATGACCCGCGACGTCGCCGAGGCGCTGGTGACGCACGGCCGCGCGCGCGGCGCGGCCTGCGTGATCGAGGCCGAGCAGCTGTGCCTGCTGCTGGGCGAGGACCGGCGGGGCGACGAGCGCGTGGTCACGCAGGCCTTCGCCGGCAGCTTCCGCGATTCGCCGCGCGACCGCGACGAGTTCCTGCGGGCGATCGAGGCGCGCGGGCGCTGACCCGGGGGCGACGCCGCCGCGGGCCGGGCGCGCCTCCGAAGCGGCCCGCGGGGACCGTCAGTCGCCGGCGCGGATCGAGTGCTCCTTCACGACCTTCGCCCACTTGGCGGTCTGGTCGTCGATGAACTTGCCGAACGCATCGGGCGACGACGCGATGATGTTCATCCCCTGACCCGACAGCCGCTCGCGGATCGCCGGATCGCGCAGCACCTTGCCGAGCTCCTCGTTCATCCGCGCGACGATCGCCGGCGGCGTCTTCGCCGGCGCGAGGATGCCCCACCACGCGGTCGCCTCGAAGCCGGCGATGCCGGCCTCGGCCACCGTCGGCACGTTGGGCAGCACCGGGTCGCGCTGCGCCGTGGTGACCGCCAGCGGCGTCAGCGTGCCGGCCTTGATGTGCGGCGCGAACAGCGCGATCGACCCGATCGCGATCGGCACGTGCCCGGCCACCGCGTCCTGCGCGAGCGGACCGCCGCCCTTGTAGGGCACGTGCGTGCCGCTGAAGCCGGCCTGCGCGCCCATCTGCGTCATCGCGAGGTGGGCGAGGCTGCCCGAGCCGATCGTGCCGAACTGCGGCACGCCGGGCTTGGCCTTCGCCTGCGCGAGCAGCTCGGCGAACGATTTCACCGGCTGCGACTGGTGCGCGGTGATCACCATCGCGCCGGTCGCGATCAGCATCACCGGCGCGAGGTCGGCCCGGGTGTCGAACGGCATGTTCGGGATCAGGCTCGGATTCACCGCGTGGGTGTCGAACACCACCACGAAGGTATAGCCGTCGGGGGCCGACTTCGCCACCTGGCCGGTGCCGATCGAGCCGCTGCCGCCGGCGCGGTTCTCGACGATCACCTGCTGGCCGAAGGCCTGCGACAGGCCGGGCGCGACCGCGCGCGCGACCAGGTCCACCGTGCCGCCGGGCGGGAACGGCGCGACGAGACGGATCGGTTTGGTGGGCCAGCCGGCGGTCTGCGCGCCGGCCGCCAGCGGCAGCGCGAACGCGAGGGCGGCGAGGCCGCGTCGCAGCATCGGGATCACGGGGCGTCTCCTGGTTCTGGGTGGCCGCGGCGCGGCCGACGGGGGCGCAGTGTAGCGGCGCGTCGTCGCCGCGCCGACATCACCGGGCGCCGACGCGGGGCTTCGCGCGCCCGCGGGCGCGAGAC